>JAZSEL010000029.1:0-3404 GCA_045531685.1 Lachnospiraceae bacterium
CAGCAAAGGAGGAAGCATAACATGATAGATACCATTATTATTGACGGTTTATCCTTTGCCCTCCCGTTGTTTGTTATGGCAATCGGTGGTATTTACAGCGAAAGAAGCGGTATCACCAACCTTGCCCTTGAGGGCTTGCAGGGGGCAGGAGCATTTGTTGGGGCTTTAGTTGCTGTATTCTTAATGCAGGTATGCAGTGCGGATTCTCAGATTCCGTATTATGCGGCCATGCTTTTTTCCATGGTGGGCGGTATGCTATACGCCATGCTTCATGCTGTATTATGTGTGAAATTCAAAGCCAATCAGGTAATCAGTGGTGTGGTTATTAATATCTTAGCCATGGCACTTACCGTATTTTTAACAAAAGTAGTAAACCGCATTGCATTTGGCGGTGCGTCTGATAAATTTATTTTGGGTATTTCCCAAAGATGGACGGTTCCGGGATTGTCCTCCATTCCTGTGTTGGGAGCGGTATTTACCAATGTATACCCATTTGAATGGATTATTGTAGTGGTGGCAGCCATTGCATGGTATGTGCTGTACCGTACCAAGTACGGACTTCATCTCCGTGCCTGTGGGGATAATCCTCAGGCGGTAGACGCAGCAGGTATTGATGTGGCAAGAGTACGATTCAGTGCCGTTATGGTATCCGGTGCCTTGTCAGGACTTGCGGGTATGTGTTTTGCCTATTCCATTTCTGCCAATTATTCCGGCAATATTTATGTGGGATACGGCTATCTATCCATTGCAGCACTTATCTTTGGTAACTGGAAAATCATGCCAACCCTTGGCGCATGCCTCCTCTTTGGCTTTGCCAAATCCGGAGGGTATCAGATTGTGCAGATGCTGGGAATGCCAAGCAGCTATTCCGATTTGGTAATGATTCTTCCATATGTATTAACATTATTGTTATTGGTATTCTTCTCCAAACATAACGATGCCCCGAAAGCATTGGGAGAGATATACGACAAAGGAAAGCGGTAATGATAAGGGAGCATATAGTAAAAAATATGCTCCTTTTTTAGGGAAAATAAGAAAACGTTTTCCGAAGAAAAAGCGCAAATATGACCCTTTTTTAAACAAAAAACGTCACATTATACAAAAACAAAAAAGGTAAATTGTGCAATATTGCAGAAAATTGGCGAAAACGTTTAAGGAATTTGTTAGTTTAGCACGTTGGTGTTATAATGTACAAGTGTATTTTGGGGAGATTTGGAGTTTGGAAAAGGATTATGATAATGAAAAAGGAAAGAAATGGAAGAGATTTGGGGTTTTCTCTTCTTGAACTGATTGTTGTCATTTCCATTATGGCAGTTTTGGGTGGCGTAGTGGCTCCGCAGTTAGTACGCCATGTGAATAATAATCGAGCAACTGCATGTAGAACAGACAGGGAGGCCCTCCTCGCTGTCTATGAGCGTTGTATCTACAAACAAACCATGGCGCTAAAGACTTCAGATCTTAATAATATGATAGAAGGTGACGACTCGCTAACCAAGGACGAAGTACAGCAGTATGATAATTGTCCGAATGGTGGTAATTTTACAGGTGAGGTATTTGAGAATGCCACTACCCACGTATATACTGCAATTATCCATTGTGACCATGCCGGTCATGAGGATGCGGTAGTAGATTTTATCGGATGGAGTACAGCAGAACACGCAGAAGGGGATGATGATGCCCTGCCACCGCCTCCGTCAAGTTCAGAGCCTGAGGAAGAAGAATTAAGCTCTGAGGAAGAGAGTTCTACTGAGGAAGAAAAGCAAGCAGGCTATTGGCCTTACGAGGATGACATCCGCTGGGAAGGGAAAAAATTCCCGGGACAGTATATCGAAGTTCCGGTACCGTCAGGATTATTTACTTCCCAGGAAGGCAATTCCTGCGTGATTATAGACAAGAGTGGAGGAACAGGTGTATTCCCTGTGTATTGGGAATGGAATCTGGGCCCGGAAAATATTGATTCAAGAGGCTGGGATCATGTTATTGTTTGGTCAGGAGTGACAATCGAAGATTTGAGTGCTTTTGTGCATCCTTCCAGTCCAACCCAGCTTACAGGAATTAACCATGGAGATATGGTAATATATGAAGGAAAGCGATACATATATGTGAATAAGAATTATGGCGGAGTGGGGGCATATATAAATTATCCGGTGCCGGGACAGAATGCCAATGATTTCTACTTGGTAGACCCGTAGAAATCAAATAGTAAATAACACAGAAGAACAAACCATAGGAAGGTTTTTACATATGGAAATCATGAGAAGAAAAATGCGTCTCGGTGACGTATTGGTAAACGATGGAGCCATCACCCAGGAACAGTTAATGCAGGGGCTTGCGATGCAGAAAGAGCAGAAAAAGCGTCTGGGACTGACTCTGGTAGATGCCGGATTTACAACAGAAGAAGCCATTGCTAAGGCACTGAGCCGTCAGATGGGCTATGACATGGTAGAACTTCGTGATGTAAAAATATCCGAAGATATCTTAACCCTCATACCGGTTGATATTTTGAAAAAATACACCATGCTCCCATACGAATATTCTTCCGAGGGAATGAATATTATTCGCGTTGCCATGGCAGACCCCATGGATATGGCGGCAACGGACGATATTAATATCATTACCAATTTACAGGTGGAACCTGTAGTTGCTACTCCAAAGAGTATCTTGATGGCGATTGATAAGTATTACGGACAGAAGGACGTATTATCAAAGCTGGATGAATATACAAAAGAAAAAGAAGCCATGGAAGAAGAGGAGGATATGTACAGTGAGGATGTTAACAACTCCCCGATTGTACAGCTCGTAAAATCCATGATTGAGCAGGCAGTCCGCCAGCGTGCTTCCGATATTCATATCGAACCAATGGAAAAGCAGGTTCGTATCCGTTATCGTATTGACGGTTCTTTATATGAAAAGCAGGTGTACACCCATCGTATTTTACCGGCCATTGTAGCCCGTATTAAGATTATCGGTGGTATGGACATTGCAGAAAAGAGAAAACCACAGGATGGCCGTATCACCCAGGTGGTTGACCGAATGGAATACGACATCCGTGTATCCGTTCTTCCAACAGTTTACGGGGAAAAAATCGTTATGCGTCTTACCTCCAAGAACGCTCTTACCAAGGAAAAAAGCCAGCTTGGATTCAGCCCGGAAGAAATGAAGGTCTTTGACCATATTTTGGCTAACCCGCATGGCATCCTTTTGGTAACGGGACCTACAGGTAGTGGTAAATCCACCACCCTTTATACCGCATTATCGGAATTAAACAGTGAAGATGTGAATATCATCACAGTAGAGGACCCGGTGGAAGCCAATATTGACGGTATCAATCAGGTGCAGGTAAACAATAAGGCGAATCTTACCTTTGCTTCCGCACTCCGTTCCATTCTCCGTCAGGACCCGGA
>JAZSEL010000067.1:0-4641 GCA_045531685.1 Lachnospiraceae bacterium
AGCGATACGCTACATTCATAGTCGCTTCGATTTCCTGTGGTGTTCCGGAAATGAATAGCATTAAAATATATTTTCCAAACGTAATAAATAAAATAGCAAGGATTACTGACGTGCACTGTGACAGCAACATACCCTTGCGGATTCCTTCACGGGCACGCTCTATCTTACCGGCACCGCGGTTTTGTCCCACAAAAGTTGTCAATGCATAGGCGACGGAAAGCCCTGCAACCTCAAGCAAGCCATAGAGTCTGCTTGTTGCTGTCCAACCGGCAATAAAAGTAATTCCGTAAAGATTTACCACAAGCTGTAAAATAATGCCGCCAATGGATACAATTACATTCTGGGCTGCCATTGGCAAACCCATATACAATAATTTGCCGCACAAAGATTTCTGTAATCCAAAATCCTCTTTTTGAAAACGTACAAAATCAATTTTAAAAAGGCAAATAAAGGAATAAACCGCTGCAAAAATCTGTGCAATTACCGTTGCAATAACTGCTCCCGCCACGCCCATTCTCATAGGTCCAACAAATAGCACGTCCAATACAATATTGGTAACAGAGGCAATTACCACTGCCACTACCGGATCTTTACTGTTGCCAAGAGCACGCAGATGACACGCGGCATAATTATATGCCATCATTGCAGGTGCGCCATAATAATAAATGCGAAGATACAGCAATGCCATCTCAAAAATTTCATCCGGTATATTGAGCAGCTTCATCATCGGAACCATGATTATCTGCCCAAATACCATAAGTACAATTGAAATGATTGCCGATAAAATAAGAGAATTCGCCATGGTTTTACGGACACGTTCCCTATCTCCCGCGCCAAATGCCTGTGCCACCGGATTGGCAAATCCTTCCGATATACCCATAATCGCGCCAAGAAGCATCCAGGTCACCCAGCCGCCACTTCCTACTGCTGCCAGAGCCGACACCCCAAGGAAACGTCCTACAATCATGGTATCTACTACCGTATATAACTGCTGAAAAAGATTCCCTCCCATAATCGGGACTGCAAATGCAATTAGCATCGGGACAATCTTCCCGGTTGTCATATCCTGTACTTTTGCCGATTTCATAATGATTTATCCACCTTATTCACGTTATCCGCTTTTCGATTTTTATTCAACTTCAATAACTTCATCCAACCGAAAAGCATATAGAAGACGTTCTTTCACTTTGCGTCCGTTTATATTCTCTAACGCTTTGCAGTAATAATCAAGTTGTGTTTTATATCGCTGTACAAGTTCCTCACCCGTGTTAACCGCATCTGTTTTGTAATCCAGTAATACAATCTCATTATCCTCTATAAAATACACGTCGATAATACCCTGAATCAGTACTTTTTCCCCTTCCGGAAATTCGTCGGATAATGTCTTTGCCGGCACTCCCAATACAAATGGCTGCTCCTTATACAAATCGCCTCGTATTGCTGCCATTGCCATACGTTTCGCAACCGGACTTTGTAAAAAGGTAAGTACTTTCTTAGGATTTACCAAGTCTGCTTCCTGCTGTGTGATTCTGCCCGCATCAATATAATTCTGTAACTGCGTTTCATACCACGCTGTAAGTTTTTCTTTGCAAGAATGCTCATTTTCTCCTCTGAGCATATTCTCTTCTTTGAAAATATCGCCATTAAGCAGTCCGGCAAGGCTCACATAATCCAACAATTCCAACACTCTATGATAAGCACTACCTCTCTCAGAACCGCTTGCCTCCTTTTCCCCGGAAGCAAATCTTGGGATATAAGGGTTAATCACTTCTGTATCAAACATTGGCTTAGCCGCCTCTTCCATGGATTCTTTTTCAAAAGCCTTGTGCATGGCCGCCATTTTCAGTTCGGAAACAGAAGTCTTGGTGTATAAATTACGAAGATTCTCATGATGATAGGTAAAATGAATCTGCTGCTGTAATTCATCGTCCGACGTCTCCTGCGGCTCCTCAATCATCCGGAGTAATCTTTCCTTATCCCATTCATGGGAAACAGCCATTCCCATGCCTATTTCTTCAATCATCTGCGGTGTATACAGACTTACCTCCATGTCCACAGCATTCTGCTCTATTTTTTCCGTATCGTATCCATAAAGCTCTAGTGCCCTTACAAAGGACGGATGATGTGCCAATGCTTCCACTATCCAATCAAGATAAGACTTGGCACCGATACGGCTTCTGAAATGACATAGAACCCCATCCTTTTTTCTACCGTCAATTCCTTTTGCCAGCTTTTCAAAGCTTGGACAAATACCGGTTAAGATCAATTTTTCCTTTGCTCTGGTAAGGGCCACGTACAATACGCGCAATTCTTCTCCCAGATTTTCTTCCACAATATGCTTTGCAAGAAAACGCTTGCGGACGTCCTTATATTTGACACGGTTCATAATGTCCACATAATCCAACCCGATACCGTAATTGGAATCACAGATAATCGCCTTCTGGGCATCCATCTGATTAAATCTTCCGGCACATCCTGCTACAAAACAAATCGGGAATTCCAAACCTTTACTCTTATGGATGGTCATAATCCGGACCACATCGTCCTGCTCGTCCATAATACCGGCTTCTCCGAATTCAATATCGTATTTCTGAATTTTGTCGATATAGCGGATGAAATGGAACAATCCGCTGTAGCTGGACTTTTCAAAGCTCTCTGCCTTAGCAAGTAACATCTGCACATTGGCAAGGCGCTGCTGCCCACCCGGCATAGAGGCCACCTCGTACAGATAGTCCTTTTCCTGAATAACACTTCGAAGAATCTTATGAATCGGCTCGTACGGAATCTGTTCGCGGTAGCCGGTGTACCAATCCATGAACTTCTTACACTTTAATGAAAGAGCAGACTTCCTTTCTTCCGGCATCTCATGAGCAGATGCATTATCTGCAGAAACCACCTCATCTGTGGCAGTCACTCCGCCATTTTCCAAAGCCTTAGCCCATGCCTGCACCTTTTTCCAAAGAGAGCCCTCCTTCACACTGCAAACCAAAGCCATCTCTTCATCCGTAAATCCCACCAGTCCAGAGGTCATGGTGCCGAATAACGCAATGTCCTGCTTCGGATTATCCAGACACTTTAAGAAATTCAGCAGCACACGAATTTCACCCGTTTCAAAATAACCGGAACTCTTGGTAATATACGCCGGGATTCCTTCACTTTCAAAAACAGTCTTAAAGACTTCATCCCATTCCTTTGTTTTACGAAGAAGTATTACCATATCACGGTAGCTTGCTTTTCTAAGCTCTCCCGTGTGTTCATCCGTCACATAATAATCTGCCAGAAGTTCTTTAATCTTAAGGGCAATCATTCTTGCTTCCTGCTCCTTGGCATTGTTGCTGTCTTCGTCTTTTTCCAAAAGACATAACTCAGCTATATCAGGAATTCCCTGCTCTTTATCCGCAAAGGATGCACCCAGATATAAAGCACTGTCCTCATCGTAAGCCACGTTACCAAGGTCCCTGCCCATAATCCGGTAAAACAAATAATTTACACACTCCACAACTTCCCTGCGGCTACGGTAATTTTTCGCAAGGTCGATACGCTGTAATTTAACCCCATCATGAACTTCTTTTTCATAGGTATCAAATTTCTCCATGAAAATCTGCGGTCTTGCCAAACGGAACTGATAAATACTCTGCTTCACATCCCCAACCATAAAGCGGTTGTAGACACCGTTATCTTCCTTCGAAATGCACTTAAGCAACCATTCCTGCACCAGGTTGGAATCCTGGTACTCATCTATCATAATCTCATGGAAGTATTCGCGGTATTCCAATGCAGTCTTAGTTGGGACATAGGTATCCCCTTCCTTCTGCAACAAAATCTCCAGCGCAAAATGTTCCATATCGGAAAAATCAATTAACTTTTTATCTCTCTTAACAGAAAGAAATTCCTCATGAAAGGCAAGGAGTGTATCGCATAACTCTCCAATAATTACGGCATTTTCTTCTGCCGCTTCCCGCATATCTTCTACGGAAAAAGCAAAGAAATCCTTCTGCAAGCCCTGTAATGTCTTTTTGAAATCATCCCTGTGTTTTTTTACAAGCTCCTTAAAATCAGGGTCGGCATTCTCATCCTTTTTACGGGACAGTGTCTCAAAAGTAAGCACCTGTATTTTCTCATGAAGCGTCGTATACGAATCACAGGCTAGCAAATCATTAACCAATGCAAGATCTGCTTCCATCATCGGTAAATACGTGGATGGTCCACCTACTGCCTTGCAATCCTCCACATTCTGCAAAGCCAATTCCTTGCAATATGCCAGATCTCTTGTAGCATAAGCAAAAATCTCCCGAATCCATTCCGCCGAATCAAAATTGTCTCCCATCTCATAATCCGCTTTACGTTCCGCAAGCCAGTCCTTTACAAAAGGATAACTCAAGGCACGATCATAGATAGAAAACAATATATCCCGAAACCCGCCAATTTTACTGCCGCTTACAAAACGGTCGAGGAGATGCTCAAACTTCCCATCCACATCTTCAAGCAGTCTTCTTTCCAAAAGACGGTCCATCACATCTTCTTTTAACAGACGGATTTCGCCCTGATCCGCCACACGGAAGCCCGGCTCCAATCCGATGTCGTTAAAATTGTTCTGTAAAATAAAAAGACAGAAGCTGTCAATGGTAGTAATCTGGGCAT
>JAZSEL010000093.1:0-18981 GCA_045531685.1 Lachnospiraceae bacterium
ATTAATCTGTCGATACCGTATAATGCGATACGTCTGTAGTCACCGATGATACGTCCACGTCCGTAAGCATCCGGAAGACCTGTGATAACGTGAGAAGAACGGCAAGCTCTCATCTCATCGTTGTAAGCATCAAATACACCTGCGTTGTGAGTCTTTCTGTGTACAGAGAAGAATTCACTAACTTCAGGATCTACTGTATATCCATTGTCAGAACAAGCTTTTTCTGCCATTCTGATACCGCCGTATGGCTGTAAAGAACGCTTGAAAGGCTTATCTGTCTGGAAACCAACGATAGTTTCCTTGGATTTGTCAAGGTAACCTGCTGCATGTGAATTAATTGTAGAGATAACCTTTGTGTCCATATCAAGCACACCGCCGGCTTCTCTTTCTTTCTTGGAAAGGTCTAATACCATTTCCCATAAATCTTTTGTGTTCTGTGTAGGTCCAGCTAAGAAGCTTTCATCTCCGTCATATGGAGTATAGTTCTTCTGGATGAAATCTCTAACGTTGATTTCTCTTTCCCATTTGCCGCCTACAAAACCGTTCCATTCTGGTCTCATTTTGTGTAGCCTCCTATAAAATTTGATGAATAAATAGTTGTGGATACCTGAAAAAAGGCATCCGGTTACTATGTTACTTACTGTAGGTTCATTATAAAATACGCAAAAAACAGCGTCAAGTCATGTGGTGTTCTTTTTTCTATACAAAAGCCCTAAAAACAGGATAATTTTCTCATTACGGGACATTGTTTGAAAAGGAAAACAATACATGGATGGCAGGTGCATGAATAGTTGCAAAAATGAGTGGAAAGTATTATACTGAAACCTGCATGTGATGGGTAAAATATACATGTTAGAAATGGAGGAATATAGAATGGCAGTATCAAAGGAAATGACAATTGGTGAAATCTTAAGAACCAACCCAAAAGTAGCACCTGTTTTACTTGAAGCAGGAATGCATTGCTTAGGATGTCCGTCTGCTCAGGGTGAAAGCCTGGAAGAAGCAGCAATGGTTCATGGATTAAATATAGACGAATTAATGGCTAAGATTGAAGCGGTTACAGAATAATAAGTTCGTATCTATGTTGTATTATAAGGAATAAGAAAAACGGTCTGTTTTGCAGACCGTTTTTTCGTTTGAAAAAATGCCGTATTGGCCCAGAATCCGATGAAAACGGATTCTTTTTAGAAATTAAATTTTTGAAGAGCGGATGGTCCCGCAATTAATTCATAATGCTCTGCATAGAAAGACTCATTGTGAGGGATCCCTTTTCTGAGTTGTCCATATTCAGACAAGATATTGCAAGCTCTGTTAAAGGACTCCTTTTTATCATTGAAACGGGTTATCACCAATAAATATTTTCCGTGCTCCGGTTCTTTGTAAAGATAATTGTCACCGCTGTAGAATCCGGCAACGAGGGAAGCCGGACGAAAAACTTCATGCAGGGAATCAAAAGCGAAAATACGAAGAGAATTCAGAGATGAATCATCTTCTGTAGGTTCGCTGTTATCGGTTTCTTCCGAATGGGTACCGGTCTCTGCGGCAGTATCGGAAGAAGATTTGGCAATGGAAGCGGCATGTTCTTTAATCTTTCGGAAAAGATCCAGAACTTCGTCTCCCGTATGGGATAAGTCTTCGGTAACAGAATCCTCCGCAAGCTCGGAATCATCGTGTACGGAAGGGGCAAACTTGGAAAATCTCGTATCCAGTTCTTCAGGGTCCTCTACCTTAGTAATAATAAGAACAATACAATCAGAGTTAAGCGGAATGGCTTCAATCATCAGCGGAATGTCATCTGCTTCAAAGCCAAACTTGGCAGCTGCCTGCTGCATCATATCCCGGAACAGGCTCTTGGCCTTTTCGGTACCATATGCCAGCTCACTAATTTTTAATTCACGGTCGGCCAAATCGGCTTTTGTAAGTGTACAGCGAATCTGACGGTCGTTTACTTTTTCTATTTTCATATAGTTATTTCACACCTTTTATTTTAAGATACTGCAAATGCAGAAAAATGGTTCCACAGACTGCATTTTATTGACACTACATGCCGCAAAATACGGCAGTATTGATGTAATTGTATTTTATATGGCTTAAATTCATTAGTCAATACCGGGGGCTGGCCCCATATGAAATTTAATAAAAAAATTATAAACTCCTTGATTTCTTTTATGAGTTCTACTATACTTAGCATCACAGATGCGTCGGACAATCCGTAACGGAAGGAGGATTGTTCATCCATCGATTCATTTTTCGAATCTATTTTCAAAGCAAACAAACATGCATAATGCATGAAACAGTCTTACGAGCATGACAAGATGTGCTTAGTCAGAACTTATTATTTCCAAACAACTAAAATTAATTACGTTATATTCAAATTCACTAAAAGGTAAAGTATTTTTATTTTTTTCTTATTGGGGTATTACATGTTTGGCGCATCTGTAAATTCTATTATCGTATCTGCAAATGAATCACATTCTTTTATTTTTTATCAGGAAAATATGCAGAAGAATATATCACAATTCCTTTTGGAATCATTTGCATAAGGAAGAAGAATGTTACTGCCTCATAAAAACAGTAAAGGAATCCCGTATATCGATTTTCATAGTGACGATAGGATAATAGTTTGATATAATGTAGGGCAGTCAGGAGGTAACAAAGGATGAAAAAAATCATTCCGGCACTCGTTGCGATTGCCCTTATTTTAATAGTAGTAGGTGTAAATTTTGGTGTAAAAATAATGGACCGTTTTTCTTATTCAAAAGAAGAACAGAACCTGGAAGAATATTACAAATTGACAGATGCGTCAGAAGATACGGTTGCGATTGTACTTCAGAATGAATTGATTGATACACAGGCAAAGTTGATGGGAGGCAAATGCTATCTTGAATTGGAAGCGGTTCAAGCATTATTAAATTCCCGTTTCTATTATGATTACAACGAAGGTTTACTTATATATACAACCCCGACCCGGAAGATTATCAGTACAGTGGGTAGCTCTTCCTATTTTGTTGACGGAGAGGAAAATACAGAAGATTATACCATTTCTGTTGCCGAAGGAGAGACCCTGTATCTGGCACTTGATTATGTTAAGAAATACACGAACTTTTCGTATGAATTGTTTACAGAGCCGAATCGTATGCTACTTCGCACCCAGTGGGGAAGCAGAGAGACTGCTTCTATTAAGAAGGATACGAATGTGCGTGTAAAGGGTGGGATTAAAAGCCCGATTCTTAGAGCTGTAGAAGCAGGAGAGTCGGTTGTTGTTTTAGAAGAGATGGAGACCTGGACAAAGGTTAAGACTACGGATGCTTTAATGGGATACGTAGAGAATAAATATTTAACTGACAAAATGACAGAGGAAGAGATTCCGGTAACGGATGTAGAAATACCGGAATATACTTCGATTCAGAGAGACTATAAGATTAATCTTGGATGGCATGCCATTTACAGCGAAGCCGGAAATGATACCTTTGACAGTGTGGTAAACGGAACCGGAACCATGAATGTAATTTCACCGACCTGGTTTTTCTTAGACGGCAATGAAGGTAACATTAAGGCGATGCCAAGTCACAGTTATGTGGAAAAAGCCCATTCCCGTAATATGGAAGTGTGGGCATTGCTTGAAGATATTACATTAGAGTCCGATACCTACGAGGTTCTTTCATACACCAGCAGGAGAGAGAATCTTATCAATAATTTGATGGGTTATATTTTGGAATATGATATTGACGGAATCAATGTGGACTTAGAGGGAATTACACCTGAATCCGGCAAGCATTTCACACAGTTTTTGCGGGAATTATCCATTGCCTGCCGCTTGAACGAAGTGGTACTATCCGTGGATAATTATGTGCCGAGAGAGTCCAATGCTTTTTACAACCGTAAGGAGCAGGGCGTGGTGGCTGATTATGTGATTATCATGGGTTATGATGAGCACTGGGGAGGCGGTGGAGTTGCCGGCTCAGTAGCATCCATCGGATATGTCCGTGAAGGTATTGAAAAAACATTGGCAGATGTGCCGGCGGAAAAAGTGATTAACGCCCTTCCGTTCTATACCCGTGTTTGGAAAAGTAAGGACGGAGAAGTGACAAGTGAAGCGCTGGGCATGGAAGCGGCAGCGGAGTTTATTAAAAAGTACAATGTTCCGACTGTTTGGGATGAAGAAACCTGTCAGAATTATGGTGAGATTGAGATGAGCGGTACACTCTATCAGGTATGGCTGGAGGACGAGCGTTCAATAGAGACTAAGCTTACGGTTATGAAAAATCTTGGACTTGGTGGTGTGGCAGCCTGGCAGCTTGGATTGGAGGACAAGGATATCTGGGATGTCATTGATGCCTTTGTCAAATCCTAAAGAATGTTTCCGGATAGTATTTCATAAGATACAATAAAATGAAATAAAATAACCGGATAGCTATGAAAGAAAATTACAAATCAATAAATTGTATTATGGTAGCCCTGCTATTGATATCCATGCTGGTAATAGCAAAGGAAGCAGCAGAGCACGTTAGTTCCCGGGAAGCACAGGGTCTTCAGTATGATTTGGTAGTAATCGATGCCGGACATGGTGCAGATGATGCAGGGAAGGTAGGCATTAATAATGCATTGGAAAAGGATATTAATCTCAGTGTGGCTCTTAGGGTAAAGGAGTTATTGGAAGCGCAGGACATCCGGGTTATCATGACAAGGGAAGACGACAGAGGTTTGTATCCGAAGAGCGGAGAGAACCGCAAGCAGAAGGATATGCAGAACCGGGTAGAGCTAATCAATAAGGAGCGGGCGGCACTGACCGTTAGTATTCACCAGAATTCGTATACGGATGAGAGTGTGTCCGGAGCCCAGACCTTTTATTTTACAGGGAGTGAAGAAGGGAAACGGGCAGCAGAGATTATGCAGGACCAATTGGTAAAAACCTTAGACCCGGATAATCACAGACTGGCAAAAGAAAACGGGAGTTACTATTTATTAAAGAATGTAACAGGTCCCATTGTGATTGCCGAATGTGGATTTTTATCCAATCGTAAGGAAGCAGAGCTTTTATGTGATAAGGAGTATCAGGACAAAGTGGCCTGGGCAATACATTTAGGGATATTGCGATATATGAACACGGTAGAACAGAAAGGAACAGAAGGAACCTATGAAATGGACCAGAATTCGGATTAAAACCATAACGGATGCAGAGGATATCATTATCAGCGAATTGTATGATTTGGGCTTGGAAGGGGCACAGATTGAAGATAAAATTCCGCTCAGCACATGGGAGAAGGAGCAGATGTTTGTGGATATTCCGCCACAGGCAGAAGAGGATGACGGAATTGCATACCTTAGTTTCTTCGTTGAAGAGGATGCAGATGTGGACATTCCGGAATTGATTGAACAGGTAAGAGAAGCTTTGGCAGATATGCGTAATTGGTGTGATATCGGAGAAGGCAGTATTACCGTAGATGAAACAGAAGATTTGGACTGGATTAATAATTGGAAAAAATATTTCCACCAGTTTTATATTGATGACCTTCTTGTGATTCCTTCATGGGAAGAAGTCAAAGAAGAAGATAAGGATAAGATGATTCTTCATATTGACCCGGGCACAGCATTCGGAACCGGAAAGCATGAGACGACGCAATTGTGTATCCGCCAGTTGAAAAAACACATTACCCCAACCACCAAATTGTTGGATGTGGGAACAGGAAGCGGTATTTTAGCCATTCTTTCCCTGATGTTCGGAGCAGACAGTGCAGTGGGAACCGACCTTGACCCATGCGCAGTGGAAGCAGTAAAAGAAAATATGGAATGCAATCACATTCCACAGGATAAATTTGAAATGATGATTGGTAATATCATCACAGAAAAAGAGATTCAGGACAGAGTTGGCTACGAGTGCTATGACATTGTTGTTGCCAATATTTTGGCGGATGTATTGGTTCCGCTGACTCCGGTTATTGTTAATCAGATGAAAAAGGGCGGAATTTATATTACTTCCGGAATTATTGATGATAAAGAAGAAGTGGTAAAAGAGGCCGTGATTAACGCCGGACTGGAAGTATTGGAAGTGACTTATCAGGGTGAATGGGTAAGCATTACAGCAAGAAAGCCGGAATAAATCGGGTTTTCCATGGAAATATGGAAAGTTGAGTGAGCGTATGTATCAGTTTTTTGTACCTCCTGAAAACATACAGGGGAACCGTGTGGTAATTACAGGAGAAGATGTGAATCATATAAAGAATGTGCTTCGCATGAAAGAGGGCGAAGAAATTGCAGTCAGTAATGGAGAAGATGGGAAGGAATACCGTTGCGGAATCCTTTCATTGGGGGAGGAGATTCTGTGTGAGCTCCGCTTTATTAAAGAGGACGATATAGAACTCCCATCTAAGATTACGCTGTTTCAGGGGCTTCCGAAAGCGGACAAGATGGAATTGATTGTTCAAAAAGCAGTGGAACTTGGAGTATACGAGGTGATTCCCGTATCCATGAAGCGGTGTGTCGTGAAACTGGATGATAAAAAGCAAAAATCTAAAATAGCCCGTTGGCAGAGCATTGCGGAAGCGGCGGCCAAACAGAGTAAAAGAAGTATCATCCCGCAGGTACAATCCGTTATGACCATGAAGCAGGCTCTTGCCTATGCAAAGGAAATGGACATGGTTCTGGTTCCGTATGAGATGGCGGATGATATGGGAAAGACAAGAGAAATCATTGATTCCATCCGGCCGGGAATGCACATCGGGTTTTTTGTCGGACCGGAAGGCGGTTTTGATGAAGGAGAGATACAATCCGCTATGGACGAGGGGGCTGTGCCGATTACACTCGGTAAACGTATCCTGCGTACAGAGACCGCCGGGTTTACGGTATTGTCTATTCTGATGTACCATTTGGAAGGAAAAAACATAGAATAGATAATAGAGGTTTATATAGGAAGAAAGTGAGTGATTCCAAGATGGAAGTATATTTGGATAATTCGGCGACCACCCAATGTTTTGAAGAAGTGGCCCGCTTAGTGACGAAGGTCATGGTGCAGGATTATGGGAATCCGTCCAGCATGCATAATAAGGGTGTGGAGGGAGAGCATTATCTTCGTCATGCCAGAGAGATAATTGCAAAGAACCTTAAAGTAAATGAAAAGGAAATACTGTTTACTTCCGGAGGAACAGAATCGGACAATATGGCACTTATCGGTACTGCCTTTGCCAATTGCAGAGCAGGCCGACATTTAATTACCACACAGATTGAGCATCCGGCTGTCCTGCAGACCATGCAGTATCTGGAAAACCAAGGATTTCGGGTGACCTATTTGCCGGTGGATGGGAATGGACAGATTCGATTAGAGGATTTGCGTAATGCCCTTACCAAGGAGACGATTCTGGTCTCCATAATGCATACCAATAATGAAATCGGTTCTCTGCAGCCAATTGCAGAAGCCGGGGATTTGATTAAAAAATATGATAAATCCATTGTCTTCCATGTAGATGCAGTACAGGGATACGGTAAATTCCGTATTTTTCCAAAAAGAATGAACATTGACCTCTTGTCTGTGAGTGCACATAAGATTCATGGACCAAAGGGAGTGGGTTTTTTATATATCAATGACAAAATTAAGATTCATCCGATTTTATTCGGAGGCGGACAGCAGAAAGGTATGCGTTCCGGCACGGAAAATGTTCCGGCTATTGCAGGTATGGCATTGGCAATCGAAAAGGTATATGAGAATCTCGAGCAGGACATTTCCCGTCTGTATGAGTTAAAGAATTATTTTATCCAAGGTGCGCTTCAGATACCGGATGTAAAAGTAAATGGCCTTGTGGGAACGGAGTCTGCACCTCATGTGGTGAGCCTGTCAGTAAGAGGAGTAAGAAGCGAAGTACTCCTTCATGCACTGGAGGATAAGGGAATATACGTATCGGCAGGAAGTGCCTGTGCATCCAATAAGCCATCCGTATCTGCGACCTTAAAGGCGATTGGCGTGGAGAAGGATTTATTGGATTCTACAATCCGTTTTAGTTTTTCCGGATTTAATACAAAAGAAGAAATCGACTATACTTTGCAGAATTTGTGTGATATAATCCCAATGCTTCGAAAATATACAAGACACTGATTGGATAGTGTGGATGCCTTGCGGCAGAATGTGAGGAAATATGTTTAAGTCATTTTTGATAAAATACGCCGAGATTGGTGTAAAAGGAAAAAACAGATATTTATTTGAGGATGCATTAGTTCAGCAGATTAAATATGCGTTAAAGAGATGCGAAGGGGAATTTTCTATTCGTAAGACTCCGGGACGCATCTATATTGACGCGGTTACCGAATTTGATTATGAAGAAACCATTGATAATTTGAAGACTGTTTTTGGTATTTCCGGAATCTGTCCAATGATTTGTGTGGAGGATGAAGGTTTTGAGAAGCTTTCTTCTACCATTGTCCAATATATTGAGGATGTATATCCTGAAAAGAACCGGACCTTTAAGGTTGTGGCGAGAAGAGCACGTAAGAATTATCCTATGGATACCATGGAGATTAACAGTGAGCTGGGTGGTGTGATTTTGAACGCCTTCCCGGATATGAAGGTTGACGTACACAATCCGGAGATTGAGCTGCATGTAGAAGTCCGTGAGAAAATATATATTTATTCGGAGATTATTCCGGGACCGG
The DNA here is from genome assembly GCA_045531685.1 of Lachnospiraceae bacterium. Taxonomy (GTDB): domain Bacteria; phylum Bacillota; class Clostridia; order Lachnospirales; family Lachnospiraceae; genus RGIG8767. The sequence goes on from JAZSEL010000093.1 coordinate 8,641, forward strand.
GCGGAATGCCTGTGGGAACCGGCGGAAAGGCTATGCTGTTATTGTCCGGCGGTATCGATTCCCCGGTTGCAGGATATTTAATCAGTAAGCGCGGAGTTAAAATTGATGCGGTATATTTCCATGCACCACCATATACCAGTGAGCGTGCCAAACAAAAAGTAATTGATCTTGCGAAATTGGTGTCCCGTTACAGCGGGCCGATTTATCTTCATATTATTAACTTTACAGATATTCAGCTTGCCATTTATGAGAAATGCCCGCATGATGAATTAACGATTATCATGAGACGATATATGATGCGGATTGCAGAAACAATTGCAAATGAGACGGATTGTCTCGGACTGATTACCGGTGAGAGCATCGGACAGGTAGCATCCCAGACTATGCATTCACTGGCTGCAACCAACGAGGTATGTACCGTGCCGGTATATCGTCCTTGTATTGGTATGGACAAGCAGGAAATTGTGGAAATTTCAGAAATGATTAACACGTATGAGACTTCCATTCTTCCGTATGAAGACTGCTGTACCATTTTTGTGGCCAAGCATCCGGTAACAAAGCCAAACATATCCGTAATCAAACGGCATGAGAGATGTTTGGAGGATGTCATCGACGGATTAATGGAAGAAGCGTTGACATCAAGGGAGACTTTAGTTGTCAGATGTGACAGATAGTAAAACAAAAGAGCAAGACGTAAGTCTTGCTCTTTCATGTAAATGATTCTTAATTTTCAAACGATTGATTATTCAACAACGTAAGCGCTGATAACGTCCATAACTGCATCGATGTTATCTTCTGCATGGATGTTTAAGTCGATTGGCTTAGAAAGGTCTAAGCTGAAAATACCCATGATAGATTTTGCATCGATAACGTATCTTCCGGATACTAAATCGAAATCATAATCAAACTTTGTGATGTCGTTTACAAATGCTTTTACTTTGTCAATTGAGTTTAAAGAAATTTTTACTGTTTTCATCTAATACTACCTCCTAGATAGAAATAATGATTCACACCTTCTGCTATAATAATATGAATGAAATGGATAAAAGTCAATACGCAAACCTAACGAAAAAAGCGAGGAATACCATGAAAAATGTAGCATTACACAATCTTGGATGCAAAGTAAATTCATACGAAATAGAAGTTATGCAACAAAAACTGGCAGAAAATGGATATATTATTGTGCCATTTGCTCCGGGAGCGGACATTTATATCATAAATACATGTACGGTGACGAATATTGCGGACAGAAAAAGCAGACAGATGCTTCATAAAGCAAAGAAAATGAATCCCAACGCCATTGTAGTTGCAACCGGTTGCTATGTGCAGACCGGGGAAGAACGTCTGGAAATGGATGAATGCATTGACCTTGCAATTGGCAATAATAAGAAAAAGGATATTGTAGAGATTCTGGAAACATTTATACAACAAAGAGAAGAGAACAGGGTGCCGGATAAGACTCTTTGTCATACCACAATTCCGGATATTAATCATACGGACGAATATGAAGAGATGCAACTTAGCAAAACGGCGGAACATACCCGGGCGTACATTAAAATTCAGGACGGATGTAATCAGTTTTGCACCTATTGTATTATCCCTTATGCCAGAGGAAGGGTAAGAAGCCGCAAACAAGAAGATATTCTTAAGGAAATCACAGGACTTGTTGCCAATGGCTATAAAGAAGTGGTTGTTACAGGAATTCACCTTAGTTCTTATGGCATGGACTTTTTAAAGAAGCAGTCCGGAGACTATCTGGAAGGGATAAAGGATATTAGGGAAGCGGTTTATGAGCAGGAGTTTCTTCTTAATATATTAGAAGAGATTCAAAAGATAGAAGGTTTGGAACGCATCCGTTTGGGGTCCTTAGAGCCTCGGATCATTACAGAACGGTTCGCGGAGCGTCTGAGTGCCATGAGTAAAATATGCCCGCACTTCCATTTATCCCTGTAAAGCGGTTGCGATACGGTATTAAAGAGAATGAACCGCCGCTATACGGCAGAGGAATATTACGATAAGGTAGTTATTCTTCGAAACTATTTCAAAAATCCGGCGATTACTACGGATATCATTACCGGATTTCCGGGGGAAACAGAAGAGGAATTTGCAAGTACGGTTGCTTTTGTAAAAAAAGTAAACTTTTATGAGACTCATATTTTCAAATACTCGAAGCGTCAGGGAACTATTGCGGCATCCATGGAAGGACAACTTACAGATGCAAAAAAAGCTGAGCGCAGTGATGTGCTTATAGAAATAGCAGAAACAAACGGACGTAAGTTTAGAGAGAGTTTTACTGGACAGGAAATAGAGGTATTATTAGAAGAGCCGAAGATGATTGACGGTAAGCGGTATATGGTAGGACATACCAAAGAATACGTACAGGCAGCCATAGAAACGGATGCCGATTTGTCCAATGAAATGGTAAGGGGAACGGCAGTCAGCTTTTTGACAACAGACATTCTGCTGTTGAAAAATTCAGACAGATAAGGTAAAATTAGTATATTATAGGCTTACTAGCGAAATAAGGAAGTGGTGCTATGCAGGAATTAGGAAATACACAGTTTTTTAAAGTTGACGTGGATACAGCATCCAGCGTAGAAGTGATTTTGGAGACTGTATTTGAAGTTATGAAAGAAAAAGGATATAATCCGGTAAATCAGATTGTGGGTTATATTATGTCCGGAGATCCTACTTATATTACCAGCTATAAGAATGCCCGCAGTCTTATTATGAAGGTTGAGCGTGATGAGATTGTGGAAGAATTACTGAAGAATTACATTAAGAACAATCAGTGGGAATAGACAGTATGAGAATAATGGGACTTGATTTTGGTTCCAAGACCGTAGGTGTGGCAATCAGCGATGAGTTGTTACTTACTGCTCAGGGGCTTGAGATTATCAGAAGAAAAGAAGAGAATAAATTACGTCAGACTTTGGCCCGTATTGAAGAACTCATTGTTGCGTATGGCGTGACGGAGATTGTTCTTGGTTATCCTAAGAATATGAACGATACCCTGGGGGATCGTGTGGAGAAGACCGAAGAGTTTAAGGAAAAGTTAGAGCGCCGTACCGGTCTTCCGGTAACATTGTGGGATGAAAGACTGACAACAGTGGCGGCAGACAGACTGATGATGGAAGCCGGCATCCGTAGGGAAAACCGTAAGGATTATGTGGATCAGATAGCAGCATCCTTTATTTTACAGGGATATTTAGATTTAAAAGGAAATCAGAAAGAAAATGGAAAAAGTATCATTTCAGAAGAATGAAAACGAAACAGTTGAATATTATATACTAGAGCAGACTCGCATTTCGGGCGTGAATTATCTTTTGGTAACGGATGCAGAAGAGGGTGACGGAGAAGCCCTTATTTTGAAAGAGATTTCGGCAGCAGAAGATGAAATCGGCGGATACACGGATGATTTAACAGATGCAGAATTTGACGCAGTGGTGCCAATTTTTGAGAATCTGTTGGAAGATGTAGATTTAATTTAATGAAAAGGAATTAACGTAAGATGGAATGTGCGAATTTGCTTCTAACATTCCTTTTTCCTTTTGGTGCGGACGAAGATAGATAGGATAAAGGAAGAAAGCAAATGGGCAGATTTCACTCTTAAGTACAAGGAGGCAATTTGAAAAAGAAAACGCAATTAAATAATGTATCAAAACTGAAGGTGATACCACTGGGAGGTTTGGAGCAGATCGGAATGAACATTACTGCCTTTGAATATGAAGACAGTATTGTTGTCGTGGACTGCGGACTTAGTTTCCCGGCAGATGATATGTACGGCATTGATTTGGTTATTCCGGATATCACCTATTTATTGGACAATGCAGATAAGGTAAAGGGATTTGTAATTACCCATGGTCATGAAGATCATATCGGAGCACTTCCTTATATATTAAAACAGTTAAATGTCCCTGTTTATGCAACCCGTCTTACTATGGGTATTATTGAAAATAAATTAAAAGAACATAATCTTACGGGAAACACAAAACGTAAAGTAGTTAAGTTTGGACAATCCATTAATCTGGGCGTATTCCGGATTGAGTTTATCAAGACCAATCACAGTATTGTAGATGCAGCCGCATTAGCAATTTATTCTCCTGCCGGAATCGTAGTGCATACGGGGGACTTTAAGGTTGATTATACGCCGGTTTACGGAGATGCCATTGATTTGCAACGCTTTGCAGAGCTTGGGAAAAAGGGCGTTCTGGCATTGATGTGTGATAGTACCAATGCGGAAAGACCGGGCTTTACTCCGTCTGAAAGAACATTGGGTAAGACATTTGACACTATTTTTGCTGACCATAAGAATACAAGGATTATCATTGCAACTTTTGCATCCAATGTGGACCGTGTGCAGCAGATTATTAACTCTGCCTATAAATATGGCCGTAAGGTTGTGGTAGAAGGCAGAAGTATGGTAAATATTATTGAGACGGCATCTAATCTGGAATGTCTGCATATTCCGGAGAATACGCTAATCAATATTGACGAATTAAAAAATTATCCGGATGAGAAAACGGTTATCATTACTACGGGAAGTCAGGGAGAGAGTATGGCGGCATTAAGCCGGATGGCTCTTAACATGCACCGTAAAATAGCCATCGGCCCTGGGGATACCATTATTTTCTCCTCCAGTCCGATTCCGGGTAATGAAAAAGCAGTTACCAAGATTATTAACGAACTTCTCCGGAAAGGGGCGGAGGTTATTTTCCAGGATGCACATGTATCCGGACATGCCTGTCAGGAAGAGATAAAGCTGATATATACATTGGTAAAACCACGTTATGCCATCCCGGTGCATGGAGAATACAAGCATCTAAAGGCGCAGGCAAGACTTGCCGTGGATTTGGGAATACCAAAGGAAGATGTCTTTATGTTGTCCTCCGGAGATGTGCTTGAATTGAATGAAGAAGAGGCTGCGATAACTGGTAAAGTTCCTGTAGGGGATATTTTGGTTGACGGCCTGGGCGTAGGGGATGTAGGAAATATCGTATTACGTGATAGACAGCACTTGGCGGAAGATGGTATTATGATTGTCGTGTTGGCATTGGATTCCTATTCCAATACGCTGGTGTCCGGACCGGATATAGTCTCAAGGGGCTTTGTATATGTGAAAGAGTCGGATGAGCTTATGGAAGAAGCTAGAGAGCTTATGGCAAAAGCAATTGATAATTGTCTGGATAGAGGAATCAGTGATTGGGGTAAAATCAAAAATTCCATCAAAGATTCATTGGGTGATTATGTTTGGAGAAAGACCAAGCGTCGTCCGATGATTCTCCCAATTATACTGGAAGTATAATTTTTATACTGGAAGTATAATTTTTATAACGGAAGTATAAACAGGAGAGCAGTTTATTTAGTTAGAGGTACAAGGATGAATAGTAAAGAAATAGTTAGTTCCGTATTTGGAATGACATTTAAGATTATCGCGGCCGTATTAATTGTAATGTTTACGTATAAGTATGCATTGCTGGCATACGATTATGGATACCGTATATTTGGAGAGATGCCGATTACTTCCGGTGAGGGAAGAACCGTTACGGTAACCATCAAAGAAGGTGCCGATGCAAAAGCAATTGGTGAGATATTGGAAAATAAGGGTCTGATTCGTGATGGAGAATTATTTGTTCTCCAGGAGCTGATTTCGGATTATCATAATGATTTGCTTCCGGGCACATATGAACTAAATACATCCATGACGGCGGAACAGATGATGGAAGTGATGTCCACAGTTCCGGAACCTTCTACAGAAGAAGAGAAGAAGGAAAACAAATCATTGGACGAAGTAGCAGAAGAAGTGGTTGTAGGTTCGGAGAGTAATTAAATGATAGTAGATGAAAGAATGGTATCGTTTATCAATTCGCTGGATTCAGGGAATCCTTCTTATTTAAATGAATTGGAAGAGTATGCCCGTGCTACGGATGTTCCTATTGTGCGAACCGAGATGCAGAGCTTCCTTCGTTTTTTAATGAAGATGAAGCAGCCTAAGCGTATTTTGGAAGTAGGTACTGCCATTGGTTTTTCTGCATTGCTTATGAGCGAGTATGCACCGTCGGATTGTAAGATAACAACCATTGAGAAATACGAAAAAAGAATACCATTGGCATTAGAGAATTTTAAAAAAGCAGGAAAAGAGGAAGCCATAACACTTCTTCAGGGAGATGCTCTTGAAATATTACCGACACTTACAGAAGAATATGATTTCATATTTATGGATGCGGCAAAAGGGCAGTATATTCATTTTCTGCCGGATATTCTCAGACTTCTGAAGGTGGGGGGACTTTTGGTTTCCGATAATGTGCTGCAGGATGGAGATGTATTAGAGTCCCGTTTTGCAGTAACCAGAAGGAACCGGACCATTCACGGAAGAATGAGAGATTACCTATATACATTGAAACACACAGAAGAATTAACAACTGCCATTATTCCGCTGGGAGATGGGGTCGCCTTAAGCGTAAAGCAATAATTCTTCTATGTAGGAGAAAGAATGATGAGAAAAACAGAATTGCTGGTTCCGGCAAATAACTTGGAAGTGCTTCGTACAGCGGTTATCTACGGGGCCGACGCGGTATATATCGGAGGAGAAGCTTTTGGATTGCGCGCAAAAGCTAAGAACTTTTCACCGGAGGATATGAGAGAAGGTATTGCCTTTGCTCATGAGAGAGGTGTAAAGGTATATGTGACAGCCAATATTCTGGCGCATAACTACGATTTAGAAGGTGCACGCAAGTATTTCCGTGAATTAAGGGACATCAAACCGGATGGACTGATTATTGCAGATCCGGGTATGTTTACCATTGCAAAAGAAGAATGCCCGGAGATAGAACTTCATATTTCCACACAGGCTAACAATACCAATTACATGACCTATCAGTTCTGGCATAAGATGGGAGCGACACGTGTGGTTTCTGCCCGCGAGCTTTCTTTGCGGGAAATCAAAGAGATCCGTGCGAATATTCCGGACGACTTGGAAATCGAGAGCTTTATTCATGGAGCCATGTGTATTTCGTATTCGGGAAGATGTCTGCTGAGCAACTACTTTACGGGAAGAGATGCCAACCATGGTGCATGCACACATCCATGCCGCTGGAAATACGCGGTTGTGGAGGAGCAGCGTCCGGGTGAATATTTGCCGGTTTATGAAAATGAACGCGGAACCTATATCTTTAACTCAAAGGATTTGTGCATGATAGAATATATTCCGGAAATCATTGATGCCGGAATTGACAGTCTTAAAATAGAAGGAAGAATGAAAACGGCATTGTATGTTGCCACAGTAGCCCGTACCTACCGTAAGGCACTGGATGATTTTGCGGAATCCGAAGAAAAATATCGTGCCAATATGGATTGGTACCGCAGTGAGATATCTAAATGTACCTATCGTCAGTTTACAACGGGCTTTTACTTCGGTAAACCAAATGAGGAGACACAGATATACGATAGCAATACTTATGTAAATGAGTATATTTATCTGGGCATCGTAGGAGAAATTGACGACAGAGGATATGCAAGAATTGAACAGCGTAATAAATTCTGCAAAGGTGATGTGATTGAAATCATGAAACCGGACGGAAGGAATATTCCGGTTACGGTGAATGCTATTTATGACGCAGAGGGCAATGAGGTTGCGAGTGCACCTCATCCGCAACAGGTACTCTACCTTGATTTGTCGGAGAAGCCAGAGCAATATGATTTGTTGCGTGTAGAAAACGTAAAGAATCCGGAAATCGCATTACAATAGTAAATGACTCCCGAAGAGAGTAAGTCTTCGGGAGTTTTCTTTTTTGAAAAAAACTCTTTCAAAATGACAAAAATCATTCTATAATAGGATGTCAAATGGATAGAAGAAACAAAACGGGGGTCACTATGGGTTCGACAATGAACAATAAGATGATACACGAGAATGCAGTAAATGTTGAAGAAATCTTTGCAATGAATGTATATACACCGGGAACGATGAAAGAACGTCTTCCAAAGGATGTATATAAAGAAATTGTTCAGGTAATGGAGCAGGGAGGAGAACTCTCCAAAATTACAGCGAATATCGTTGCGAATGATATGAAAGAATGGGCAATGGATAAAGGAGTAACCCATTATACCCATTGGTTCCAGCCATTAACCGGTATTACGGCAGAAAAGCATGATTCTTTCGTGTCCCATCCGGATGAAAACGGAAAAATGCTTATGGACTTTTCAGGCAAAGAATTAATTAAAGGGGAACCGGATGCATCCTCATTTCCTTCGGGAGGACTTCGTGCAACATTCGAAGCGAGAGGATATACGGCATGGGATATTACTTCCCCTGCATTTATTAAAGAAACAGCGACAGGCCCAACCCTTTGTATTCCTACAGCGTTTTGTTCCTATACAGGCGAATCCTTGGATAAGAAGACACCGTTACTCCGTTCCATGGAAGCCATCAGCAAGCAGGCACTCCGTATTGTGAGATTGTTCGGCAATACAACCGCAACCAAAGTGATTGCATCCGTGGGTGCAGAACAGGAATACTTCCTGGTTGACCAGCAGAAAGCATTACAGAGAGAGGATTTGATTTTCTCAGGAAGAACCTTGTTTGGCGCACCGGCACCAAAAGGTCAGGAAATGGATGACCACTATTTTGGTGTTATTAGAGAAAGAATCGGTGCATTTATGCACGATTTGAATATTGAATTGTGGAAATTAGGAGTAACCGCCAAGACACAGCATAACGAAGCGGCTCCGGCCCAGCATGAGTTGGCTCCGATTTACGAATCGGCAAATATTGCAGTAGACCATAACCAGTTGGTAATGGAAACTATGAAACGTATTGCGAGCAAGCACGGACTCCGTTGTTTGCTTCATGAGAAACCGTTCCAGGGAGTGAATGGTTCCGGTAAGCACAATAACTGGTCAATTACCACTGATAACGGCGTAAATTTATTGGAACCGGGAATTACTCCGAATGAGAATGTACAGTTCCTGTTAGTATTGGCTTGTATTATGAAAGCCGTGGATATACATGCAGACCTGCTTCGCCAGAGTGCATCCAATGTTGGAAATGATCATCGTCTGGGAGCTTGTGAAGCACCACCTGCCATTATTTCCATGTTTTTGGGAGAGCAGTTGGAGGACGTAGTCGAACAGCTTGTAGAAACAGGTAAAGCTTCTAAATTAAAAGAAGGCGGAGTATTGCAGACAGGAGTATCCACACTTCCTGATTTTGAAAAAGATGCAACCGACCGTAACCGTACCTCGCCATTTGCATTTACCGGTAATAAATTTGAATTCCGTATGGTGGGTTCAGAGGATTCCATCGGAAGCCCGAATACGATTTTAAATGCCATTGTTGCAGAGGCGTTCTGCGAGGCGGCAGACAGGCTGGAAGGCGCAGAAGATTTCGAGGTGGCAGTTCATGATTTGATTAAAGAATTCATGACGGAGCATCAGAGAATTATCTTTAATGGAGACGGATACTCACAGGAATGGGTAGAAGAAGCTGCAAGACGCGGACTTCCAAACATCCCATCCATGGTAGAGGCTGTTGAGACATTAACAACCGATAAATCGATCCGTTTGTTTGAAAAGTTCGGAATCTTTACCAAGGCAGAGTTAGAGTCAAGAGCAGAGATCCTTTACGAAACCTATGCAAAGACAATTAATATAGAAGCTTTGACTATGATTGATATGGCAAACAAACAGATTATTCCGGCAGTAATCCGTTACACAAAGGATTTGGCAGATACCGTTATTGCGGTTAAGAATGCCGGTGCAGACCCGTTTGTAACAGAAGAACTCTTAAAAGTAACAACGGCCAAGCTTAAAGAAATGAAAACTGCCTGTGAACATCTGGCAGAAAGCGAAGCAAAAGCCTCTGCTATGGCAAGAGGAAAAGAACAGGCCTTCTATTATAGAGAAGAGATTGTAACAGCAATGGAAAAATTGCGTAAACCGGCAGATGAATTAGAAGGAATTGTTGGCAAAGAATATTGGCCGTTCCCTACATATGCAGATTTGATTTTTGAAGTATAAAACAGACCGCATACTATATCTAGTGGTTGTATAGTATGCGGTTAACTATTGCAAAAAAATAATTAAAAATCAGTCTTGCCAAAACGATTTTGAAATGATACTATGAAATTCCACCGAGTCAATCCAGTGATTTATTTGGTGCGGATAAAAATAAAAAAAGATAAAAAAGTTGTTGACAATAGGATAAGCGCGTGATAGTATTAACGAGTTGCGTGTGAAACGATTGCAACACAAAAGCAAAGCACAGTTCGCAGCAAAGCTGCTCACTGACTGCTGTCGCAGAATAATCCTTTGCATAAATAAAATCTTATGAAAGCGAGCTTTCAG
>JAZSEL010000004.1:0-21533 GCA_045531685.1 Lachnospiraceae bacterium
AAAACAATCCTCTTGGTAAGATTAAAGATAGTCGTAAGTTATTAATTACACCTCACATGGCGTGGGCAAGTGTAGAAGCAAGAACCAGATGTCTTGAAGAAGTGTATAAAAATATAGAAGCTTTCACAAAGAGTGAGGCTAGAAATAGGGTAGATATCTAAAAATATGGATATAGGAGGATGAAAGTCTTCTTAAAATATATCAGTGATGATAGGACAGACGACCATCACTCAAATAAAAATTCGGCTGGTTGGGAACTTTGTAAAATAAAATAGAAAGCAGGCGTTAATTCCAAAGTTCTCTTAAGTCTGCGTAAATGGAGATTACAAATGAGTAGTGAAATCAGAGACATTAACCTGGCCGAATCAGGCGCCAAAAAAATTGAATGGGTAAAAAGAAATTGTGACCTTCTTAGAATGCTAGAAGAAGAATTCACAAACACAAAACCTTTTGCAGGAAAGAAAGTTGCTCTTTCCGTGCACTTGGAAGCAAAAACAGCTTACCTTTGTAAAGTACTTGCAGCGGGTGGAGCCGAAATGTACGTAACAGGTTCTAACCCATTATCCACACAGGATGATATTGCAGCAGCATTGGTAGCTGACGGCTTAAACGTATTTGCATGGTACAATGCAACAGAAGAAGAATATTTTAACCACATCAGACGTGTACTTGAAATCGGTCCTGACGTGATCATCGATGACGGTGGTGACTTAGTACACATGATGCATACAGAATATACAGATTTAATTCCAAATGTGCTTGGTGGATGTGAAGAAACAACCACAGGTATTATCCGATTAGAAGCCATGAATAAGAAGGGTGAATTACGGTTCCCTATGGTTCGTGTTAATAATGCAGATTGTAAGCATTTATTTGACAACCGTTATGGTACAGGCCAGTCTGTATGGGATGGTATCAACCGTACAACCAACCTCATTGTAGCAGGTAAAAATGTAGTAGTAGCCGGCTACGGATGGTGTGGTAAGGGCGTTGCCATGAGAGCAAAAGGCCTTGGTGCCAAAGTTATCGTAACAGAAATTAATCCGGTAAAAGCAATTGAAGCGATTATGGACGGATTCGAAGTTATGCCAATGAACGAAGCAGCTAAGCTTGGTGATTTCTTTGTAACAGTAACAGGATGCGACAAAGTTATCGCCGAAGATGATTTCGCAGTAATGAAGGATGGTGCAATCCTTTGTAACGCAGGTCATTTTGACTGTGAAATTGATATGGCAAGACTTCGTGAAATTGCTGTTGAATCAAAAGAAATGCGTCATAACATTATGGGTTACAAGCTTCCTACGGGACAGTGGTTATGCGTAATTGGAGAAGGCCGTTTGGTTAACTTGGCAGCTGGTGATGGACATCCGGCAGAAATCATGGATATGAGTTTTGCGATTCAGGCACTTTCCGCAAAATATCTCGTGGAAAATCAGGATAAGCTTGATTCTATGTTAATCGATGTTCCTGAAGCAGTGGACCAGGATGTTGCAGCAAGAAAGCTTGCGTTCATGGGTAAGAAAATTGACGTTCTCACACCGGAACAGGAAGCATATTTAAACGCATCATTATAAAGTAAATAACGTTATATATTGCGAAAGCCCGGTCATATGGACCGGGTTTTTTCACATCTGTAAGAAAAAAGTGAGAATTTGTCAGATATTCTTTTGATATTTATAGGGATATTATATAGTAATAGTATGATACGCTGAAAAAAATGCAGTTTAGGGAGGTTTTTTATGAGTGGAAATGTGACGTGTCCGGTAAATCCGGCATCTTCAAAAGAAATAACAAGGGACTATTTTGACAGCCTTTTATTGGAAATGAGATTGATGGACAGCGATATTCCGAATACGGAATTTGAGCTATACGGAAAGAATTTTAAGACTCCGATTATGACAGCGGCTCTTTCCCATATTGGAACCTTCAATCCGGATATGCCAAACGGTATGGTGCAGTATGCACAGGGAGCTGCGGCAGTAGGTGCCGTGCACTGGATTGGAATGGGAAGTGATGAAGAATTTGAGGCAGTAATAGCTGCCGGAGCACCGACCATCCGTATTATTAAGCCGTATGCTGACGAAGAAAAAATCTATGCCATGATTCGTTGTGCAGAGAAAAACGGAGCAATTGCTGTGGGTATGGATATTGACCACATGTTTGATTTAAAAGGAAACAAAGATATTTGTATGGGCGAGGAGATGGAGATAAAATCCTCTGCAAAATTACAGGAATACATAAATTCTACGAAGCTTCCGTTTATCATAAAAGGAGTACTCAGTGTCCGTGATGCGTTAAAATGCGCTGAAATCGGGGCACAGGGCATCGTAGTATCCCATCATGGGGGACGTTTAAATTATGCGGTTCCGCCACTTTACATTCTGCCGGATATTGTAAAGGCCGTTGGGGATAAGATGCCGGTTTTTGTTGATTGCGGAATCAGTTCCGGAATGGATGCCTATAAGGCACTTGCATTAGGAGCAACCGCGGTCAGTGTTGGAAATCATTTGATTCCGTATATTAAGAAAGGCGGAGCAGAAGCAGTTGCAGAGCGTATGCAGGGGATGACGGATGAATTAAAGGGAGCTATGGCCTACACAGGGGTAAAAACCGTAAAGGATTTTGATGCAACGGTCATTCACAGAATATAAACGAAGGATTTTGAATGAGGATAAGGAGATAAGGCTATGAGATTGGGCGGTAACGTTTTTTATAATGGAAGCGATGCGGAAGAATATGCATTGGCACATGTAAAAAAGGGCTTTGGAGCAGCATTGTGTCCGGACTGGATTACCTTGGATAAGCCGGCAGAGTTGCAAAAGTTTAAGGATGCTATGAAAAAGCATGATATTAAGATTGCGGAAGTAGGGGCATGGTGCAACCCGATGCATCCGGAGAAAGAACAGGCTAAGCAGAACATTCAGCATATGATAAACAGACTCCGTCTGGCAGAAGAACTGGAAGCCTCCACCTGCGTAAATATCTTGGGAACCAAGCAGACAGCTACATGGTTTGGACCACATAAATCAGGATATACGGAGGAATTTTTCAAAGAGGCAGTGGAAATAAGTCAGTATATTATTGATACGGTAAAGCCGCAACATACCAAGCTTTCCTTTGAGATGATGCCATACTATTTTTTGGATTCGCCGGATGCGTATCTGACATTTTTGGAGGCAATTGACAGAGAGCAGGCAGCTGTGCATCTGGACATCTGCAATACCATGAATCATCCGAAGCGTTTTTTTAATAATGGGGAATTTATCAAAGAAACCTTTGCATTGTTAAAAGATAAGATTGTTACCATGCATTTAAAAGATATTGCCATGAAGGAAGATTCCCTGACGGTAGCCTTTGATGAAGTACTACTGGGAACAGGGGGCATGGATTATCCTGTATTTTTAGAAGAGGTTGCAAAACTTCCCAAAGATACACCGGCAATGCTTGAGCATCTGGAAACAGAAGAATATGACAAAGCAGCAGCGGCAGTAGCCCGATTTGCTGAAGGGATTGGCATGCACAAAGAAGGCATGGTTTGGGTAAAATAAGAAAGATAAAAACAGCGCCTGACTTTTCCTATGTAACCGGAATCCGGACACGTAGGAAAAATCGGGCGCTTATTTACTGTACTGATTAATTGAAAACCGGAATAGATTATTCCTCTACGTCTGCTTCTTCAGCAGCAACTGCTCCAACCACGGATGAAACTGAAGCAACAACAACTACAACGGCTATGATAACTAAAAGACCACCTGCTAATAAGAAAAATGTTTCCATGTGATTCACCCTTTCCTAAACGAATAAAACTAATATGTATCTTAGCACACTTTAATTTGTTGGACAAGAAGAAGGAAAGCAGATAATATAAAATTATCTTTATAAATATAGGGAATAGTATTACAAATCAGGATAAGAAATATACAGGTAAACCGGATAGAAGGAATACCGTGTTTGCCAAAGAGAGGACAGGAAAAGAAATATGGATATCAAGACCTATCAGCATAAAGTGCAATATTACGAAACAGACCAGATGCAGATTGTACATCACTCCAACTATATCCGTTGGTTCGAAGAAGCGAGAACCGATTTTTTGGAGCAGATAGGATATGGCTATGCCCGTATGGAAGAAGAAGGGATTATCAGCCCGGTATTGGAGATTCATGCAAAATACCGTTCCATGACCCGTTTTGGAGAGACTGTAAATATACAGGTAAAAATGGTGAATTTTACAGGACTGAAATTCTCATTGGAATATATTATTTCGGACAGTGTAACCGGAGAAGTACGTGTTACAGGAAGTAGTGAACATTGCCTACTGGACAGGGACAGTAAGCCGGTCCGTCTAAAAAAAGTAAATCCGGAATTATACCAATTATTGGATTCCTGTGTGGAAAAATAGACTTTTGCAACTAAAAATAACAGAAAAGCAATATAAAAGTTAAGTTTGGTTGGTAGACCCTTATTGTGACAGTCCCTATAATAATGTTAAGATTAATTGCAAAGGTAGGTTAAGTATGAGAAAACATTATTTGGACAACATTCGCTGGTTTACGGTAGTTTTAGTTGCGTTGTACCATGTTATTTATATTTTTAACGGAATACTTCCGGGTACGGGATTGCCTTTTAAGGAGGTTCAGTATCAGGACGCAGGGATGTATGTGGTGTATCCTTGGTTTATGCTTCTGCTTTTTATCGTTTCCGGAATGAGTGCCAGATTCTATCTGGAAACGCACACGGTACAGGAATTTAAAAAAGAGAGAACCCGAAAATTACTGGTTCCGTCCACCATAGGAATATTGGTAATCGGATGGATTCAGGGATATATTAATATGTCCGTTGGCGGTGCCTTTGAGAACATGACAGATTCCGTGCCGGCTCCGATACTATTCCTAATCATGGCTCTTTCCGGAACGGGAGTATTGTGGTTTGTGCAGATGCTGTGGCTCTTTTCCATGCTTTTGATTGTTATCAGACGCTTTGAAAAAGGAAAATTATTTGAGTTAACCAAAAGAGCCAATATACCGGTGTTAATTTTATTAGTAATTCCGCTTTGGATATCCGGTCAGATTCTGAATACACCGATTGTTTTGGTATATCGTTTTGGCATTTATACATTTGCCTATTTGTTGGGCTATTTTGTATTTGCACATGAAGAAGTAATTACCCGAATCAGTAACTGCCGTTACGTGTTTATTCCTGTTGCTGTGGCTTTGGGCATTGGATATACGGTTTTGTATTTTGGAGAAAATTATGCAGAGATGCCATTGGTTGGTTCTCCGTTAGCAGTAGGTTTTGCATGGGCTGCCATACTTGCCATATTTGGTAGTGCAAAAGCATGGGGGGATAAAACGAATGCGTTTACCTTATTCATGACAAAAAAGAGCTGGGGAATCTATGTATTCCATTATCTTCCTTTGTCAGCGATGGCATATGCATTACGGAATTATACGGATATGGCACCATTACCATGCTATTTGTTAACTGCAGTTGCAGCATTTTTAGGAAGTATTGTTTTATATGAAGTTGTATCAAGAATACCGTTCTTAAGATGGTGTGTTTTGGGAATGAAAAAGGAGAAGAAGGATGTTTCACGATAATCTGATTCAATTGCGAAAATTAAAACAACTTACACAGGAAGATGTAGCAGAAGCAGTTGGGGTTTCCCGCCAGGCAGTTGCCAAATGGGAATCCGGAGAAACGATGCCGGATTTGGGAAAATGCAAAGCTTTGGCGGAGTTATTTGATGTATCCTTAGATGATTTGGCAAATTATGAGTCGGAGCAAAATATGTCCTTAGGGGTTCCGCCAAGGGGAAAGCATCTTTTTGGGGTTGTAACGGTTGGCGAGAAGGGGCAGATTATTATTCCTGCAAAAGCCAGAAAACTATTTTCGATTAATGCCGGAGACCAATTGGTTGTGTTGGGTGAAGACGGACAGGGAATGGCGTTGATAAAAGCTAACGACTTTTTATTCATAGCAGATGCCATAAGAAAAAAAGAAATGAATATGGATGAAACATAAAAAGAATTGGCGCAATGCCAATTCTTTTTATATGGTAAAGATACTTCCGCTATAAGCATAAACCAACTGTTCGCCCATAATCTCCTTCATGATTGTAAAAGGAAGCTCACCGGTACAATGTCCGGTATAAAACAGAGTTGGGGGTTTACATAACTCTTCTGCGGTTTCCCGAATCGTAGCAATGTCTGCTTCGGTATATTCGGTCTTTTTTCGCATATGAAATCCACTGATAACGGCATCCGGATAAGAACCGTATAATGTATGGTAATGTTCCAGGATATTTAAAATGCCGTTATGGGCACAACCGGAAACCAGAACCTTTTTGGTGTTTTCCGTAATTACCAGATACTGCTCATGGTCAAATTCATCCTGCATAAAATCATTGCCCGCTTTTTTCTTCAACTCCAGATTGCCTTTTGGCCAGAGTTTTCGTCCGGTTACGTTGCAAAAAACCGTGAGTTCGTCATCAATAACAACATCCCCGTCTAACAATTTTAACTGAGATAAATCTGCGATGGAAGTATCGATGCCAATATAACGTTCTTCCGATTCGGTTTTATGATAATACGGCAGCAGAGCTTTTTCCTGCATATAGATAGGAGCGTTTTTGTTTACTTTGGTAAACGGAAGAATACCTCCGGAGTGGTCGTAATGTCCATGACTTAAAAAGACAGAGTCAACAGCAGTAAGGTCAACATTAAGAGTGTCTGCGTTCCTTAAAAAAGCGTCCGTGCAACCGCAGTCGGACAGCAATTTGTGATTTGGGGTTTCGATGTATAGACTTAATCCATGCTCTGCAAGAATAGAAGGGTCATTTTGTGTATTTTCCATTAAGGTAATAAGTCTCATGTGGATAAACCTCCGTTGTTCTATTGTGAAAAAAGGGTTGAGATACCATGATTTTCGAATATAAGATTCGGCACAAATAAACAGAATTGTGCGCAACCCGATATTTTCAGTATAATCAAAGAGGCAATAATTTACAATTCAAATCAGTAATGGTAAAGTAAAGCTAGGCAGTAAAAAGAATCGAAATAATTTGAGACATTATGCAATAAGAAACAAGAGAGGAATTATTTTGAGAGCAATCGGAAAATTTATTCAAAAAATATTAACCATAATTGTAATACTCTTGATTTTGTTTACCGTAGGAATATTCGTGTATCCTCAGGTTGCGGATAAAACAGAACTGGATGATAAGGCTGTCAGCTTTTTGGCAGAGCAGACAGATAAACTGGTGGAAGAAACTGCGGATGGAAGCAACGGAGGAATGGAAGTCGGTACAACCGAGGAATCGCAAGATGCAGAAACAGAGGGAGATTTCTCAGATGCCGAGATGATTACAGTATCCAGACCAAATGATGAGGCAGCCATTGAAGAAGCGGTAAAGGATGATTCCCGCACGCAAAGCTGGAGTGCAGAAGAAAAAGAAGAATTGAAGAAAGTATATGGAACCATTCTTAATTGGATGGGACTTGGCACACATAATCTTTTGTTCTATGAAATGAAAGATGTGGGGGGTAAGGAATACTATACATTCCAGATAGTAGACGATTTCGGAGATGCCTTTGAGCGTCTTCTGTATTTTGACAATGACATCAAAGAAGTATATTGGCATGATGCCTACGGCAATTTATCGGTAGCCAATTCCAATGACTGTATTTATAGCGGGAAAGTGCAGGGACAGGAAAACGTATCCTACGATTCCTCTGATTGGAAAAAGGTATTGGACGAATACCTGAAGGTTATGTTTGATGAACAGGATAGAGAGAAAGCAAGCACCTATGTGGACAACAGTTGCTATTATCTTGCTGCATTATCCGAGAACAACCGGAAGAGATTTATCGAAGCCACGGAAGAATTGCAGGAAGAAATCATTACATTATCCGAGACTTACGAAGAAAAGAAAAAATCCAAGACCATTGATGATTATAAATGGAGCTACGAGATTCTGGATACGGAAGAGTATGTGGATGAATATGATTTGGATTGGGTAGACGTATACATCGCCTTTAATCTGGATGTAGAACAGCATGATCAGACAGAGCTTATGGGAGAATATTATGTAGTTCGCCTAAGAGATTATGCATATGGATGGCGAGTAGCTTCTATGAGTGAAGATTTTTAACAGAATACAGGTTTATATAACAAGAGATAAGAGACAGCAGACGGGCAGAAAGCGT
Source organism: Lachnospiraceae bacterium (assembly GCA_045531685.1). Taxonomy (GTDB): domain Bacteria; phylum Bacillota; class Clostridia; order Lachnospirales; family Lachnospiraceae; genus RGIG8767. Next base: position 8,205 of record JAZSEL010000004.1, read on the forward strand.
CCGTCTGTTTTTATATTTTACTAGTTCTTGGTACAATAGAACAATTTGTAATTAAATTAGTGAAAATGGATGAAACTTTTTACTTTGCCCCAACATCTAATAGATAACAAGAGCAAAGGAGGGAAAAAAATGAGATTGATTTCGGAAAAGAAAAAACGAGAAGTTATAGAGCAGTTGCTATTGCAAAACTACAATAAGTATTATCGTTTGGCGTGTAGTTATGTACACAATGATTCGGATGCCGGTGACATTGTTCAGAATGGTGCTTATAAAGCAATTTTAAACAGTCATAAATTAAAAAATATCGAACATGCTGAAACATGGCTGTACCGTATTATACTGAATGAGATTTTTGCAAATTTCAGAGAAAAAGAAAGTGCTTCGCTAGAAGAAATCTCATATGAGAAGGGAAAAGAAGATACATATGAAAATGTAGATTTGCAAAAAGCAATCAATACATTAGAAAAGAAGGATAGGGCGGTTATTGTTCTTCGATATTTTGAAGACATGAAATTGGAAGAAATAGCAGAGGTATTGCAAGAAAATCTTAGTACGGTCAAAAGCAGGCTATACAGAAGTATGAAGAAACTGCGAGTGGAATTAGAATAAGAAGCGGGGTTAATAAATAAAGGAGGTAATATCGCCGAGCGATATTTGTATGAAAGGTAAACTTTCATTGTTAAAGTTAAAAATAAGACTTTAATCTATATCTAAAAGGAGGTCAATTATGAAGATAAATCAGAATGAAAATATAGATATTTTAAAACAGGAGTATATGAATAAAGAAATGTCAGAATCCCAGGTTAACGCTATGAAAGCAGCAATAGAACAGGCAAAGAAGGATTCTGCAAAGAGCCATAATTTGGTGATTTTTCAAAGAGCTATGGCAACGGCAGCAGCACTTATGATGGCATTTATTATTTTACCGAATACATCAGGAAGCGTAGCATATGCCATGAGTCAGATTCCCGTACTTGGCAGACTGGTTGAAGTAGTTACTTTCCGCGACTATCAGTATGAGGATGAGCGGAATACTGCAAACGTAGAAGTGCCGGAATTGGCAGCAGTTAAGGAAGAAGTGCCGGAAGAAACTGTGGTAACAAAAGGGGTTGCCGGAGAAGTATTAATTGAAGAAGATGTTGTAAGAGAAAAGAAAGAAAACCTTCAGAAATCCATGGAAGAAATTAATGCAGAAATCCAGGCAATTACAGAGGCATTTATTGAAGAATTCAAAGCAAATCTGGAAAATGAGGAAGGATATCAGGATTTAATTGTAGAGAGTGAAGTAATAAACAGTACAAGTGAATATTTTACATTGAAGTTGATCTGCTATACAGCAAGTGCCAGCGGAGCAGAGTGGAATTATTATTATACGATTAATCTTAATTCAGGAGAGCGTATATTGTTAGAAGATATTTTTGCAGAAGGAGCAGACTATGTAATGCTTATCAGTGATAATATTAAAACACAGATGGAAGAACAAATGGCAGCTGATGAAAATGTATATTACTGGCTGCATGATGAAATGGAAGAATTTAATTTTAAGCAGATTGCCAAAGACCAGTCGTTCTACCTTAATGAAAAGGACGAAGTTGTAATCAGCTTTAACGAAGGGGATGTAGCTCCAATGTATATGGGAGTAGTGGAATTTGTGATTCCGCAAGAAGTAATTGGGGATATCAGAAAATAAAATTGTAAATTGAGGAAAATGAAGGTGGACGCAATACTTAATAAGTATGCGTCCGCTTTTCATTTATTCTCCGCCCGGACCGTCTTTTCTTGGGCGGAAGGATTCTGGTAATGGTTCTACGCTTTGCTCCTGTTTGACAGAACTTTTTGTGTTGTTTTGAGGAAGATCCACCTCTGGAATATTTCCGTCATCATAGACATTTTTTGTGTTTTTATCAGACATATTAACACCACCCTTTCACAGACAGTATGTGGAATTTATGGAAAAATATACAATAAAAAGAGAAAACAATAAAATTAGCAGAATATACTTGTCCATACAATTGAAAAGAACCTATTTTCAAGATAAAATATTAGCAATAGGGTATATAAAATGAAACAATGACAAATAGGAGAATGTGATTATGAAGGTATTATTGATTAACGGAAGTCCAAAGGTAAACGGAAATACAGCTACTGCGCTTAATGAAATGATAAAAATATTTGCAGAAGAAAATATCGAAACAGAAGTGGTTCACGTTGGAAATAAAGACATCCGCGGTTGTATTGCATGCGGAACCTGTGGAGAAAGAGGAAAGTGTGTTTTTGAGGATGCGGTAAATGAAGTTGCGGCTAAGTTCAAAGAATGTGATGGAATGGTAGTAGCCAGCCCGGTTTATTATGCATCAGCCAATGCTACAGTGATTGCATTTTTAGATAGATTATTCTATAGCAGTAGATTTGACAAAACGATGAAAGTTGGTGCAAGTGTTGTTGTTGCAAGAAGGGGCGGCTGCTCAGCTACCTATGATGAATTGAATAAGTATTTCACTATCAGCGGAATGCCGGTGGCTTCCAGTCAGTATTGGAACAGTGTACATGGTAATGCACCGGGAGAAGCAGCGCAGGATGCAGAAGGATTACAGACCATGCGTGTGCTGGCAAGAAATATGTCCTTTCTCATGAAGAGTATTGCATTGGGAAAAGAAAAATACGGACTTCCACAGAAGGAAGATAGGGCATGGACTCATTTTATTAGATAAAATGACACAGGGCAGATATTAATATACGAAAGGCTTGCAAGGAATGTTATCATTCGCTGCAAGCCTTTTATTCTTGATAATTATTCTACATCTTCCACTTTCTTTTCAAGAGGAACTTCTAATAATGCCGGATTTTTCATAAACTTACGGAGCTGACGTAAGGACAGGGCAAAATACAGTCCGTCGCAGAAACGTTCATCCGAAACCAAACCAAATCCCATATGCTTTTCGGTAGTAATTTCATTACCTTTAACAACAGGTACTTGCTTTTCCTTACCCATGGCAAAGAAAAGTCCGGTAGTTCCAAACTCATATGTATGATGGTAAATATGATTAATTCCTAAGGACTTTAAGTTTGTAATAAAGAAAGAAGTATGGAATGGGCTCAAATCCACAATAAGCTTTGGCATAATACTGTGCTTGTCCATCCATAAGAGAGTATTGATTACCAACTTAATGAGTGGTCCCGGAATTGCCTTCATTAAGAATCGGAGAAGCTTATCCGTATCATTTTCACCAACGCGCTTAATGGTTTCCTTTTCAATCGCTTTGTTTACAATTTCTGCAATCTCAAGGATGGTTTCCGTTCCTTCGAAACAGAGCTTAATAGTAGTTCCGGTGCTTCCGTCCTGAAGAGTCGGATGAACCACAAAGCTTACCCATATTTTCGGACGTGCGTAGATTTTTCCGTTCATGACAAAGCGGTTTAACTGCGGACGCAACGCAATCAGGCGGACAATGGCAGCAATGATAATGTGCATATAAGAAAGCTTGATATTTTCGGTTTCCTTTTCCCTAATATAGGCATCCCATGCCTCACAGGCAAAGGTATCCTCATACATATTCATGGAATCGGTACGGGTTTTCATAACATAGGGCATAATCTGCTGCATAGGGTCCAGATTTTTAATTACGCGGCCATCCGGTCGTTTTCCAAACATAATATCCTCTTTTCTTACGTAAATGGTTTTATAGTTTCTTCATACATTTTACAAAAAATTTATATTCTTTGAAATTATAATGGATAACGCCGGTTTCCACAACCCTTTTCATTGACGAAATGAAAAACTTGGTGGAAAATAGAGTGTAGTAAGAAAAGAAAGAAGGGGAAAGAATGCACGACCGATTAACCCAATCCGATATTGATAAAATGCAAAAGGAAGTAGAGCACCGCAAACTGGTACTTCGCAAAGAATTACTGGAAGACGTAAAAGAAGCCCGTTCTCATGGGGATTTAAGTGAGAACTTTGAATATTACGCGGCTAAAAAAGCCAAAAATCAGAACGAATCCCGCATCCGGTATTTGGAGAGAATGATTAAGACCGCTCACATCATTGAGGATACGACAAAAGACGATGAAGTGGGTATGAATAATCAGGTAACCGTATTGTTTGAGGAAGATGGCAGTGTGGAGACCTATAAGATTGTGACCACGGTGAGAGGGGATTCCCTCCATAATCTTATCAGTATTGAGTCGCCCCTTGGAAAAGCGCTTATGCGACACAAGGAAGGTGACCGTGTGGAAGTAAAAGTGAATGACAGCTATAGCTACTTTGTAATGATCCAAAAGATTGAAAATACCAAGGATGATGACGAAGACAGAATCAGAAGCTATTAATCATAGAAAAGACCTTCGGAGCCTATATGAGAGCCCGGAGGTCTTTTTATGAATCAGATGTTTTTTACCAAAATATAATATGAGAAAGGAAAGATGGTATAAATTTAAAATTGCCGTTAATAATCTTTTTACATAAATTTTACATGGGCATTACTGCGCCTTGATTTTGCAGAAAGGAAAACTATGTTATGTTCTTGACTGTAGAAAAAGAATATTGTCGTTTCATTTTTGTAATAAACAGAGGAGAAAAGTAACATGGATATTTTTGGTGTTTTACAAATGATTGGTGGCCTTGCACTATTCCTTTTTGGTATGCATGCCATGGGAGAGGGGCTTTCCAAAACATCCGGCGGTCGTCTGGAAAAAATATTGGAAAAATTAACCTCCAATCCGATTAAAGCGGTTTTATTGGGTGCGGGAGTAACAGCAATTATTCAGTCATCCAGTGCTACAACCGTTATGGTAGTCGGATTTGTTAACTCCGGTATTATGAAACTGTCCCAGGCGGTAGGAATCATCATGGGTGCGAATATCGGTACTACAGCAACGTCCTGGATATTAAGCTTAAGCGGAATCGAGGGTGAAAGCATCCTGGTCCAGTTGTTAAAGCCATCATCCTTCTCACCGATTCTGGCAATTGTGGGTGTGTCTTATATCATGTTCTCTAAGAGAGAAAAAGTTAGAGACGTGGGTATGATTTTAGTAGGCTTTGCCATTTTAATGACCGGTATGGACGCTATGAGTGCAGCAGTAAAGCCTCTTGCAAACGTGCCGGAATTTACCAATATCCTTTTAATGTTCTCTAACCCGCTTCTTGGTATGCTTGCAGGTTTGGTATTAACAGCCGTTATCCAGTCATCTTCGGCATCCGTTGGTATCTTACAGGCATTATGTATTACCGGTGCCGTAAGCTACAGTGCAGCGATTCCGATTATTATGGGTCAGAATATCGGTACTTGTATTACGGCAATGCTTTCTTCCATCGGAGCGAGCAAAAATGCGAAAAGAGCAGCCTTGGTGCATTTATATTTCAATTTAATCGGTACTATTTTGTTTATGGCAGCATTTTATGCAATCAATACCATTGTCGGTTTTGGGTTTATGGGAGAAGCCGCAAACGCAGCGGGAATTGCGGTAGTGCACAGTATATTTAACGTAACGGCAACATTATTCCTGCTTCCGTTTGGAGATAAGCTTGAAAAATTAGCATGTCTTACCATCCGCGATGATATTGTGGAGGAAAAAGAAGAAACGGCAGCAGAAAAAGATTTCCGTTTGCTGGATATCCGTTTCTTGGATACACCGGGTCTTGCCGTAGGACATTGCCGGCAGGTTGCGGAACATATGGCCAGGTACACAAAAGAAGCCATTTATACAGCAGTGGATATTCTTGCAGAATACGATGAGAGAAAAGCGGAGCGTGTTATTTCCTTAGAACAGGAAATTGACCGGTATGAAGACGAGCTGGGAACTTACATGGTTAAGTTGAGTCAGCACCACCTTTCGGAAGCAGACAGCCATAAGCTTTCCGTAATTCTTCACTGCTTAAGTGACTTTGAACGGATTTCCGATCATGCGGTTAATCTTGTAGAATCCGCAAGAGAAATGGTGGAGAAAGACCAGCATTTCTCCAAGAAAGCAAAAGAAGAACTGGCTATTTTTACACAAGCCCTTAAAGACATTGTGGAAGTATCCTTTGAAGTATTTGAAAAAGAAGATATCAGCAAGGCAGCCTTTGTAGAGCCATTGGAAGAAGTAATTGATGACCTTCAGGTGGAAGTGAAAAAGCGTCATGTTAAGAGACTTCAAAAAGGAAAATGCACCATCGAAATGGGATTTGTACTCTCTGACGTGGTAACCAGCTATGAGAGAATCGCAGACCATTGTTCTAACATTGCCGTATGTCTGTTACAGGTAGATAAGGACGGTTATGATACCCATGGCTATTTAAAGGATGTGAAACATAACGAGTTCTTCAATAATCAGTACGAAGAATACAAAGAAAAATATATATTACCGTAGGTAAAAATTAACAAAATCCATGAATTAACTTCTATTTCACAGGACCAATTTAAACGAAATATGCCGAAAGCATAAAAAATCATGTATTCAAAAAGATACAAATGGTGTAGAATGTATTTGTCGAAAGTTGGTTTTTTGACAAATTGTGTTTCAAAAGAAAAACGTGTCTGTGAAATAGGAGAACAACATGGATATTTTTGGCGTATTGACGATGGTAGGCGGTCTTGCTCTGTTCTTATACGGAATGGAAGTATTGGGAGACGGTCTTAAGAAGGCTTCCGGCGGTAAGTTGGAGATTATTTTGGAGAAATTAACCTCCAATAAGTGGATGGCAGTATTATTGGGAGCCGGAGTAACGGCAGTGATACAGTCCTCTTCTGCAACAACAGTTATGGTTGTAGGTTTTGTTAGTTCCGGAATTATGAGTTTATCCAGAGCGGTGGGCGTTATTCTTGGTGCTAATGTTGGTACGACAATCACAGCATGGATTTTGAGTTTGGCGGAGATTAGCGGAGCCGGTTTTATTTTTGAATTATTAAAACCAACCTCCTTCTCACCGGTTTTTGCCATGATTGGTGTGGCAATCCATATGATGTCCAAAGATGAAAAGAGAAATAATGCGGCAACCATTATGATTGCTTTTGCTCTATTAATGTTTGGTATGGTCATGATGTCAGGCGCTGTTAAGCCACTTGCCAATGTACCGGAATTCAGAGCGCTGTTATTAAAATTCTCCAATCCGATTCTGGGTATGCTGGTTGGTATTATTTTTACCGCAGTTATCCAGTCCTCTTCTGCATCCATCGGTGTATTACAGGCTCTTTGTATGTCCGGAGCGGTAAGCTATGCAACAGCGATTCCGATTATCATGGGTCAGAATATTGGTACCTGTGTAACAGCCATGATTTCCAGTGCCGGTTCCAGTAGAAATGCCAGAAGAACAGCACTTGTTCACTTATATTATAATTTTATGAAGGTTGGTATTTTCATGGTTCCATTCTACATTTTGAATGGATTTATGAAATTTGGTTTTATGTCCAATGCAGCCAGTGCGATGGGTGTTGCGGTTATTCATACCGCATTCAACGTACTTATGTTAGTTATCATCTATCCATTTACAGATGTATTGGAAAAATTAGTATATCTTTCTGTTCCGTTAACAGAAGCAGAAAAAGAAGACGGACGCAAAGTTCAGATTCTGGACCCGATTTTCTTGGACAGACCTGCACTTGCTATTGAAATGTGCAAAAATGCAGCCATTGATATGGCGAAATACGCGAGAGACGGTATGTATCTGGCGATGGAATTAATTGAGAAATACGATGAGAAGAAAGCACAGAAGGTACGTGACCTTGAGGACTTGGTAGATAAGTACGAAGATGAATTAGGCACTTACCTTATGAAAATTAACGGACATCATCTGTCTCCAAAGGACAGTCAGGAAATTTCTATTCTCTTACACTGCATCGGTGATTTTGAGAGAATTTCCGACCATTCTGTTAATATCATGGCATCTGCAAAAGAGATGTTTGAAAAAGAAGCAGCCTTCTCAAAGAAGGCCCAGGAAGAATTGGCTATATTTACAAAGGCGGTTACGGATATATTAGAATCAGCAACCAAGGTATTCTGCGAGGAAGATTTGGTATTGGCTAAGAAAGTAGAGCCGATGGAAGAAAACATCGACTACTTAAGTGAAGAAATGAAGAAACGCCATGTTAAGCGTCTTCGTAAGGGTAAATGTACTATCGAAATGGGATTTGTCCTTTCCGATATTACTACTAACTACGAACGTGTATCCGATCATTGTTCCAATATTGCTATCTGTCTGTTGCAGTTAAACGAAGAAGGCTTTGGTACTCATGAATACCAAGGAGCTCTTTCAAGCAAGGACAATGAAGCTTACGTAGAAGAAGTAAGACGTCTTAGAGAATACTACGCACTTCCTTAATATAAGAGCGGACAGGTATTGTTATGGCATTGATTTATATTGTTGAAGATGATAAAAACATCAGAGAAATTGAAGCATTTGCATTAAAAAACAGTGGATATCAAATCAAAGACTTTGAATGCGCTGCTGAATTTTATGCCAAGATGAAAGAAAAGCTTCCGAATCTGATTTTGTTAGATGTCATGCTTCCTGACGAGGATGGGCTAAATATAGTTAAAAACATCCGAAGTAATCCGGAAAGCCGTAAGATACCGGTGATTATGGTCACAGCCAAAACAACAGAATTAGACAAAGTGAAAGGCCTTGATATGGGAGCCGACGATTATATTACCAAGCCTTTCGGGGTTATGGAGTTGATTTCCAGGGTAAAGGCACTTCTCAGACGTTGTGAAGGAACGGAAGATGAGAAATATTACTCCGTAGGAGAGCTGTTGTTAGATGTGGAAAAGCATAGCGTGTCTGTAGGAAATGAGACCATAGAGCTTACCTACAAAGAATACGAGCTCTTGCGTTTGTTAATGCAGAATGCAGGAATTGTAACTTCCAGGGATGCGATTATGGAGCGTGTATGGGGAACCGATTTTGAAGGAGAGTCCCGTACATTGGATATGCATATCAAAACACTGCGCCAGAAGTTAGGGTCTGCAGGAACCATGATCAAAACCATCCGTAACGTAGGATATATTATTGAATAATCATATGGCTGGCATGATTGCCAGCCATTTTTGTCATAAGAGTATGCAGGAAATTATGGCCGTAAAGGGGAAAAGACATGAAAAAGAAGCTATACATGGTATTGGTGGAAATTGCATCCTTGGCGATTCTGTTAACCATTGTGTGTGTCAGTGTGCTTTTTTATAAAGGATTTGAAAAACAGGTATTAAGCGATTTGGAACTGATAACAGAAACTTATAGCTTATTATCCCTCGAACAGATACAGGAAATGGAAAGTAATGAGTATCTTCAGAAAAATATCAGAGTTTCCATTGTAACTCCGGAGGGAGAAGTGATATTTGATAACAATGCCAATATCGGAAAAATGGGTAATCATCTGGACAGAGAAGAAATAAAAGAAGCTCTGGCAACCGGAAGAGGGCAGGCAGTCCGCAAATCCACTACTCTGGAAAGGAGTCTGTACTACTACGCAGTTTTGTTAATCGATGGAAATGTCTTGCGTACAGCCAGAGAGGTAAACAACATTCTGAGTATCTTTTACCGGTCACTCCCGGTTATTTTTGCCTTGGTGGTTGCTTTGTTTACCCTGTGTCTCTTGGTAGCCCGCTATTTTACCCGTAAATTAGTAGAACCTATCGAATATTTGGCCAACAATTTGGATGAGAATAAGAGAATTGAGACCTACAGTGAATTAACACCATTTATGAATACCATTTACAAACAGCATGAGGACATTATGAAGGGAGCGCGTATGCGCCAGGACTTCACTGCAAATGTTACCCATGAGTTAAAAACCCCTCTTACCTCCATATCCGGATATTCGGAATTAATTGAGAACGGAATGGCGACGGATGCGGACGTACAGCGATTTGCAAGAGAAATCCATAAAAATTCCAGCCGTCTTCTTACGTTAATAAATGATATTATCCGCTTATCGGAACTGGATTCCACAGGTGCATCGGGAACCTTTGAGCCTATAAATCTGTACCAGATTGCAGAAACCTGTGTAAGCATGCTACAGATTAATGCAGAAAAACATAAGGTCCGTCTTACCTTCCGGGGAGAACCGGCCACCGTTCTTTCTACAAAGGAAATGATGGAGGAGTTGGTTTACAACCTTTGTGACAATGCTATCCGCTATAACAATGTAGACGGAACGGTACATGTATCCTTAAAGCAAATGGGAGATTCCATTATTTTGTCCGTAAAAGATACCGGAATCGGAATCCCAAAAGACCATCAGGAGCGAGTGTTTGAACGTTTTTACCGTGTGGATAAGAGCCGCTCTAAATCCACAGGAGGAACCGGATTGGGACTTGCTATTGTAAAGCATATTGTTGTACAATCAAATGCGAAAATTGAACTATATTCAGAACAGGGAAAAGGAACGGAAATCCGCGTTATTTTTCCAAAACCGTAAGGAAGGGCGTAGCGTTTATGAGAACCATCGAAGTATCTCTGATTACAGACACCATAAAAGAAATGTGTATCGAAGCCAATCACTTTTTGTCTGAGGATATGAAGGAGGCCCTTTGTAATGCCCGGGAATCGGAAGAGTCGGCCCTTGGCAGACAGATATTGGGACAGCTTCAGGAAAACCTGGATATTGCCGGCAAAGATATGATACCAATTTGTCAGGATACGGGAATGGCAGTCATTTTCATGGAAATCGGACAGGATGTACATGTTACCGGAGGAAATCTGGAAGATGCCATTAATGAGGGTGTGCGTAGAGGGTATGTGGATGGATTCCTTCGGAAATCCGTAGTTTCCGACCCGTTAATCCGTGAAAATACCAAGGACAATACACCTGCCATTATTCATTATGAAATGGTGCCGGGAGAAAATATAAAGATAACCGTAGCGCCAAAAGGTTTTGGCAGTGAAAACATGAGCCGGGTATTTATGTTAAAACCGGCGGATGGAATCGAAGGCGTAAAAGAAGCCATTCTGACAGCGGTAAGAGATGCAGGACCTAACGCATGCCCACCGATGGTGGTTGGCGTAGGAATCGGAGGCACCTTCGAAAAGTGTGCATTAATGGCTAAGAAAGCACTGACAAGACCGGTAAATGAGTCCTCATCCATTCCTTATATTAAAGAAATGGAAGAAGAGCTGCTTCACAAAATCAATAGCAGCGGTATCGGGCCGGGAGGATTAGGAGGAAGGACAACAGCATTTGCTGTTAACATTAACACCTATCCAACTCATATTGCAGGACTGCCGGTTGCTGTTAATATCTGCTGTCATGTGAACAGACATGCCGTGCGGATTTTATAGAGATACGCATAGGGAAGAAGACCATTCCCGATTGAGAGTGGGAAGAGTAGAATGGGTTTCTTCTATATATAATATAGTAGTGGTTGTTTGAGAGAAGAACTCTTCTTCAGCCATGTATCCGGAGGAGAATATGGAGCGACATATTTTGGCACCAATCAGCAAAGAAACCATTGCCGAATTACGGGCAGGGGATTACGTATATATTACGGGAACGATTTATACAGCAAGAGATGCTGCACATAAACGAATGCAGGAAACATTAGACAGGGGAGAGACACTTCCTATCGGATTGGAACACAACCTGATTTATTATATGGGACCATCCCCGGCAAGGGAAGGACGGCCAATTGGTTCGGCAGGACCGACCACGTCAAGCCGGATGGACAAATATGCGCCGACCCTTATGGACCTTGGACTTGCAGGAATGATTGGTAAGGGAAAACGTTCCAAAGAAGTTTTAGATGCGATTGTACGCAATGGCGCGGTATACTTTGCGGCTGTTGGCGGAGCAGGAGCTCTTTTATCCAAATCCATTCTAAAGTCCGAAGTAGTAGCGTATGATGACTTGGGGACAGAAGCCATCCGCAAATTGGAAGTAAAAGATTTCCCGGTTATTGTAGTGGTAGACAAAGACGGCAATAATCTGTACGAGACAGCTGTCAAAGAATATTGCAAAGAATAGAACAACAACCCTTATGAATATATAATAAGGAAGAGGAGCAAACTATGAGAATAGCATTGATGGTCATTCGTTTAATCTTTTGGGTACCCTATTTGTTCGGCGGCATTTGCTGGCATGGGGTAAGAAAAGATTATAACTTTGAAGAAGCATATAGGCATATTCAGTTAGTGGCGCGTAAAGCTTGTAAGGCAGGACGCGTTACCTTAGAAGCAGAAGGGATGGAACATCTTCCTAAGGAAAACGGATTTATTTTCTTCCCAAACCATCAGGGATTATTTGATGTATTAGTATTCCTGGCTACCTGTGACAAACCGTTTACCGTAGTAATCAAAAAGGAAGCCAGCAACATCATTCTTTTAAAACAGGTTATCCGGGCACTCCGCGCCCATGTGATTGACCGTGAGGATATCCGTCAATCCATGCAGGTAATCAAAGCCATGGTAGAAGATGTCAAAGAAAAGAAGAACGTGCTGATATTTGCAGAAGGAACCCGAAGCAAACAGGGTAATACAGTGGGAACCTTTAAAGGCGGCAGCTTTAAGAGCGCAACCATGTCAAAATGCCCGATTGTTCCTTGTGCATTGGTGGACAGCTTCAAGCCATTTGATGAAAACTCCATCAAACCGGTTACCGTTAAATTACGTTACCTTACTCCTATTTATTACGAAGAGTATAAAGATATGAAGGCCAGCGAGATTGCAGCAGAGGTACAGAACCGTATCCAGAACGCAATAAATGAAATGGTGGGAGAGGCATAAGGGAGAAACTCCCTTTGCCCCCGTAAGGGACCGTATTTTATACAAAAAGGCGATTTCAGAATAAAAGTGATTGACAAACAAAAGAGCCTTGGTTATAATAACTTTTGCGTCACACAAAGGACGCCAACTGAATAATGGTAAGGGACGTTTAGTCTTCATGGAGAAATACTCAAGAGGCTGAAGAGGCGCCCCTGCTAAGGGTGTAGGTCGTTTACGCGGCGCGAGGGTTCAAATCCCTCTTTCTCCGTTTCCTTAGTCCTTTACCAAGGAACATAGTTAAGACTAGTTCTTGTGAAAAAAGAATCTTGAGAGATTGAGATTCCTTTTTTTCGCTCATTTTCAGCCTATCAGGTTGTGTAAATGCTTGATTTTGGGCACTATATCTAGTAGTTGACAAGGTATATTGAAAATGATACTATGAAGTTCCACCGCGTATGTGGTGGGCAAGAAAATGTTTTTATGAAAAAACAAAAAAAGCTGTTGACAATAAGGTGAGCGCGTGATAGTATTAACGAGTTGCGTGTGAAACGATTGCAACACAAAAGCAAAGCACAGTTCGCAGCAAAGCTGCTCACTGACTGCTGTCGCAGAATAATCCTTTGCATAAATAAAATCTTATGAAAGCGAGCTTTCAG
>JAZSEL010000168.1:0-4400 GCA_045531685.1 Lachnospiraceae bacterium
AATCCTATAATTTTATTATTGATTTTTAACATACATACGAAAGAAGGATAGGATTATGATGTTAAGTAAGAAAAAAGCCAATTTAGTTTCAGCAGTTTCCGCATTACAGGATGCTGATTATACCAAGAATCCGGAGTTAGAAGGCATTTATAGTCGTCTGGTAGACGGAAGAAGTCAGTTTAATGCTGTTATGGACCGTAATATTCAGGCGGTTATGGAGATTAGCTCCCTTGATTTGGCATTGACTTATCATACAGATAATATGATTAACATTGCTCATGATGTAGCAGATGAGACCAATGTGATTTCAGACGCAGCAGTGGAGTGTTCATCCGTAGCAGAGATGGTGAATTCCCAGCATGAAGAATTAACACATACGATTATTGAAGCATCCAATGAGACTGATGAAGTATATAAAAAGATTGAAGTTGGTCAGCAGGAGCTTACGGGTATTAAGAATCTTTCGGAACAGACCATTGAAGTATCCAGAGATTTGCAGAAAGATATGGATGAGCTGCTTAATGTAGTGAATCATATGAATGAAGTTATTGCGGGTATTAATTCTATTTCATCCCAGACTAACCTGTTAGCATTGAATGCTTCTATTGAAGCAGCAAGAGCCGGCGAAGCAGGAAAGGGATTTGCGGTAGTAGCAGAAGAGATTCGTAAGTTAGCAGAAGAGACACAGAAGTTAACAGCTAACATGGGCGAATTTGTAGAAGGAATTAAGACAGCATCTACTAAGAGTGCAGAGAGTGCAACCGACACTATCACAGCTCTTAATACCATGACAGAGAAGATTGGTAATGTATGGGCGATTAATGATGAGAACCAGAGAAGTGTTTCTAAGGTTAATGAGTCCATCAGTTCTTTGGCGGCAGTTAGTGAGGAAATCAGCAGTTCTATGGCAGAACTCGAATCACAGACAGACAATATTGAAGAGCAGTGTAGCCGCTTAAAAGAGAATACCAGCCAGATGCGCGAGATTAGTAAAGAGTTACAGCAGGTAACCAAGCCAATTGCGTCCATAGAAGAGACATTGGATGACGCAGCTAAGAAGATGGGTGATATGACGGATGATCCATTCTACAGAATGCAGTATGTTGATTTTGCTAAGCATATTGGTAATGCTATTGCAGCTCATGAGAATTGGCTTAACAATCTTAAGAGAATGGTAGAAGCACAGATGATTATTCCGTTACAGCAGAATTCTGCAAAATGTGGATTTGGTCATTTCTATTATTCTATGACACCAAAGACACCGGAAATCAAAGATATTTGGCTTGCAATTGGTGAAAAGCATAAGAAGTTCCATCAGTATGGTTCCGATGTGGTAGAAGCTATTATGGCCAATAACTTTGGTAAAGCAGAGAGTCTTTATGAAGAAGCAGATCAGTATTCGAATGAATTATTAGAAGATCTTAAGAAGATGAAGGCTATAGCTGAGAGTAAATAAAGATTTTAGCGATTTATCATTGTAACGCAAGAAATTTTTTTCTTGACATTTTTTGTAAAAACTGTATTATGAATAGTGCAATGCAACAGCATACGATGTTCTTATGGTGTTGTGTTATTTAAGACAAGATGTATCTTACATTGGAGTCTTATAAAGCGATTTTTACGGGACCACTCTTTATGAGTTAAGGCCATACGGACAGCCGGGTCCACTGCCGATTGGCGGCTTGCCGCCTTATTGATTGAGTTAAAAGCTCAGTTTTATAAGTTGGTTACTTTATAACCGAAATGCGTAATTACGCAAACTTGTGAAATGGTCAATAAGAGTAGTAAAAGTATTTGTTGCTATATAGACTCTGAGTACCCGATATCCGTTGTCTTAATATACGATTATGATGTCAAGATATGTGTATAGACACATGTTACGTCATGGTTCTATTAATGATATATTGTATGAATGGATAGGTAACGCAAGTTGTGTAATAACAGCTTGCGTTTTTTTATTGATTTTTTTGTGTGAGGTGGAAATATGAAAGACCAGAATTGTGCTCCGATTTATGAGGCATTGCAAACCTTCAGACAGATGAGAGTAGTGCCTTTTGATGTACCCGGACATAAGAGAGGAAGAGGGAATCCGGAACTGACAGAATTTTTAGGTAAGCAGTGCGTAAGTATTGATGTAAACAGTATGAAGCCATTGGATAATCTTTGTCATCCCATTTCGGTAATTCGGGAAGCGGAAGAGTTGGCAGCGGAGGCTTTTGGAGCCGCCCATGCCTTTTTGATGGTGGGAGGTACTACAAGTTCGGTACAGACCATGGTTTTATCTACTTGTAAACGAGGGGATAAGATTATTCTTCCAAGAAATGTACATAGAAGTGTGATTAATGCATTGGTTTTATGCGGTGCCATTCCGGTATATGTGAATCCGGAGGTAGATCATAGGCTGGGAATCTCATTGGGAATGAAGCGAGAACAGGTGGCAAGGGCCATTGAAGAACATCCGGATGCTGTGGCGGTTTTGGTAAATAATCCGACCTATTACGGAATTTGTAGTGATTTACGGGCGATTGTAAAAATGGCTCATGATGCGGGGATGTATTGTCTTGCGGATGAAGCCCACGGAACCCACTTTTATTTCGGTGAGAATATGCCGGTTTCAGCAATGGAAGCCGGTGCGGATATGTCTGCTGTTTCCATGCATAAGAGCGGCGGAAGTCTGACACAGTCCAGTTTGTTATTGGTAGGGCCGAATGTAAATGAAGGATATGTAAGACAGATTATCAATCTGACACAGACAACTTCCGGAAGTTATTTGCTTATGTCCAGCTTGGATATCAGCCGCCGTAATCTGGCACTTAGGGGAAAAGAAGTGTTTAAACAGGTAATGGATATGGCAGAGTATGCCAGAGAAGAAGTGAATGCCATCGGTGGTTATTATGCGTACGGAAGAGAGTTGATTAATGGGAATTCGGTTTATGATTTTGATCCTACGAAGTTGAGTATCCATACAAGGGATATCGGTCTTGCGGGAATTGAAGTATATGATCTTTTAAGGGATGAATATGACATTCAGATTGAGTTTGGTGATATTGGAAATATTCTTGCCTATCTTTCCATTGGGGACCGTTCTCAGGAAGTGGAGCGTCTGGTTAGTGCTCTGGCTGAGATTCGGAGAAGATTTCAGAAGGATAAGAGTGGTTTGTTGAGTCAGGAGTATATTGATCCGGAGGTGGTAAGCAGTCCGCAGGAAGCTTTTTATGCCAATAAGAAGAGTATTCCGTTAAAAGAAAGTGCCGGATATGTGTGTAGTGAATTTGTTATGTGCTATCCGCCTGGGATTCCGATTCTGGCACCGGGTGAGCGGATTACACCGGCTATTTTAGATTATATAGAGTACGCAAAGGTAAAGGGATGTTCCTTAACCGGACCGGAAGATCCGGATATTGAACATATAAATGTTTTGGATAAAGGGGAATAAAATGGAATTATGGTTTAGTGAATATCATGCACCGGATGTGAAGCACAGCATTCGTGTGAACAGGCATTTGTTTTCCAAGAAGAGTGAGTATCAGCAGATTGATATTTTTGATACGGCTGAGTTTGGAAAAGTATTGGTGCTGGATGGCAATGTCATGTTAACGGAGAGGGATGAATTTATCTATGATGAGATGATTACCCATGTGCCTATGTCCGTGCATAAAAATGTAAAAAATGTATTGGTGATCGGTGCCGGTGATGGCGGTGTTGTAAAGGAGCTGACACGTTACGAAACAGTGGAAAAGATAGACCTTGTAGAGATGGACGATCAGGTAATTGAAGCTTGTCGCATGTATCTGCCGGAAAATGCCTGTAGGCTGGATGATGACAGAGTACATATTTATTTTGATAATGCCCTTCGTTTTATTAGGAGATGCAAGGATGAATACGACTTGATTATCGTGGACTCCAACGATCCGTTTGGACCTTCGGAAGGGTATTTTACCCGGGAATTTTACGGAATTTGTTATAACGCACTCAAAGAAGACGGCATTATGGTGAATCAGCAAGGAAGTCCGTTTTACAAGCACGATGCCCAGGCGATGCAAAGAAGCCATAAAAGGATTGTGAATACCTTTCCAATCAGCCGTGTCTATCAGGCGCATATACCGACTTATGCGGCAGGCTATTGGCTCTTTGGTTTTGCCAGTAAAAAGTATCATCCTATTGATGATTTTGAACCGGACACATGGAAAAAGCTTCATTTGAATACAAAGTATTACACAACCAAGTTACATGTGGGAGCTTTTTATTTACCGGCGTATCTGGAAAAAATGCTTGAGGAGGTAGAATAATATGGAACGTAATGTAGAGACTTTCATCGGTTGTGATGCGGATTATGAAGAAGCGAAGATAGTACTGTTTGGGGCACCTTTTGATTCCACTACAAGCTTCCGCCCGGGAGC
>JAZSEL010000171.1:0-2104 GCA_045531685.1 Lachnospiraceae bacterium
TTATGCCGGAACAGACGTTACAGGTGCTAACGTTGGCGGTAACTATGTTGGTAACTTCAATGATGAAGCAACAGGTAAGGTTGTTGGTGAAGCTCTTATCGGTGAAGGCGTTGATATTATTTTCGTAGCTGCAGGTGCATCAGGTAATGGTGTTCTTACAGCAGTTAAGGAAGCTAGTGGCGTTAAGTTCATCGGATGTGACGTTGACCAGTACAACGACGGTGTGAACGGAGATTCTAACGTAATCATTACTTCAGCTCTTAAGATTATGGATATGAACGTAGAACTTCAGTTAAACAACATCAAAGAAGGCACATTCAAGGGCGGTAATGTATTACTTGGTGCTGACACAGATTCTACAGGTTACGTGAGTGCAGAAGGCAGATGTCAGTTAGCTGCTGATACAATCTCTAAGATTGATGAAGCATTTGCTAAGGTTAAGAGCGGTGAAATCGTTCCTGCTGCAAACTTTAACGGATTAACACCGGAAGCATTTACAGGTTTATAAAAAATAGGTTATAATAAGTAACTGAGGGAAGGGATTCATCCCTTCCCTTTTTTTTCTTTCTGCGAAAAGAAATGCTTCGCTAAGATATGTAAGCTACGCAAGCGATAATTGTCGCTTCGCGACTGCGCAACAGCGACAGAGTCGCAAGCGAACTCTTATATTACGATACGGGAGAAGGTAAATGTCAGAGTATATCATTGAAATGAGAAACATCACCAAAAAGTTTCCGGGAATCGTTGCCAATGATAATGTTACGATTCAGATTAAAAAAGGGGAGATTTACGCACTTTTGGGGGAGAACGGTGCAGGCAAATCTACCTTAATGAGTATGTTATTCGGTATGTATGAACCGGATGAAGGAGAGATTTACGTTAGGGGGAAAAAGGAAGTAATTTCCTCTCCTAATTATGCAACCCAGTTAAATATCGGTATGGTACATCAGCATTTCAAACTGGTGTCCAATTATACAATAGCAGAGAATATTATTATGGGCGTAGAGCCAATCAAGAAAGCATTTGGTCTGTTCCCATATGTAGATATAAAGTCTTCCAATGCAAAAATCGCCGAGCTTTCTAAGCGATACGGATTGGAAGTAGATCCGACCAAGAAAATAGAAGATATTCCGGTTTCCACACAGCAGCGTGTGGAAATCTTAAAGATGCTTTACAGAGAAGCAGAGATATTGATTTTTGACGAACCGACGGCTATTTTAACTCCACAGGAAATCGAATTCTTGCTGGATATTATCCGTGGGTTAAAGGAAGCGGGTAAGACCATTATTCTGATTACCCATAAATTGGAAGAGATTAAGAAAGTGGCGGACCGTTGTGCCATCCTTTGCAGAGGTAAATTAATCGACGTATTAGATGTGACAACCACCTCAACCAAGGAAATGGCTAATAAAATGGTTGGTCGTGAAGTGTCCTTTGAAGTGGACAAGCCGGAAGCGAAGTACGGAGAGGAAGTATTGTCCGTTTCCAATCTGACGGTAAAAGATGCCAACAAATTGGATGTAGTAAAAAATGTCTCTTTCTCCATTCGTGGTGGGGAGATTCTAGCAATTGCCGGTGTATCCGGTAACGGTCAGGTGGAGATAGCGGATGCCATTGCAGGATTGTTACCTGCAGCAACCGGTAAGATTCTTTTAAATGGCAATGATATTACCCATAGTTCTATCAGAAAGAGAACAATAGAGGGAATTTCCTATATTCCGGAAGACAGACAGCGGTACGGACTGATTCTGGATTTTACCTTAAGCGAGAACCTGTCCCTTAAGAACTATCACATGGAACCGTTCTCTAAAAAGGGAATCATAAATCATGATGTATTTGACGAATTCGGTGAAAAACTAATCGAAAACTACGATATCAGAAGCGGTCAGGGCAATGCTACCATCGTCCGTTCCATGAGTGGCGGTAACCAGCAGAAGGCTATCATTGCCAGAGAAGTAGAGCAAGAATCTTCGTTGTCTATTTTCGTGCAGCCGACACGAGGCCTGGATATCGGTGCCATTGAGTATATTCACAAGCAGATTATTGAAGAAAGAAATAAAGGAAAGGCCATTCTCTTAATTTCCCTGGAATTGGATGAAGTTAT
>JAZSEL010000046.1:0-11680 GCA_045531685.1 Lachnospiraceae bacterium
AATAAGGATGATGACCAGACAAAGCCGGGCGGCTCAGATAATCAGGGTGGCTCAGACAATACTACCGGAAATGAATCAGGTGGTAACTCCGACGATAATAAGGATGATGACCAGACAAAGCCGGGCGGCTCAGATAATCAGGGTGGCTCAGACAATACTACCGGAAATGAATCAGGTGGTAACTCCGACGATAATAAGGATGATGACCAGACAAAACCGGGTGACTCAGATAATCAGGGCGGCTCAGACAATAACACCGGAAATGAATCGGGCGGTAATTCCGATGATAATAAGGATGATGACCAGACAAAACCGGGTGACTCAGATAATCAGGGCGGCTCAGACAATACTACCGGAAATGAATCAGGTGGTAACTCCGACGATAATAAGGATGACAGCCAGACAAAACCGGATAGCTCTGATAAGAAGGAGGATTCATCCAAGGACGATAAGGACGACAAGGATGATGACAAGAACGGGTCCTCTGATAAGAAAGAGGAGAACAAGAATGTTCTTGATGTGATTCAGAATCTTCTGACCTCCATAGCACCAAGTCAGAATACGCAACAGCCGGATACACAGGCGGATGCGTCACAGAACGCTCAGCAGTCAGCAAATGATACTGTCACAACCGATAAAGCGGATGACAAGAAAGCAGATGCGGATAAGAAGGCGGACGCTTCAGGAGAAGATACAGAAGATGCAGAAACACAGGATGCGATAGAAGAAACTGCAGATGCAGTTAAGATTACTATGAAGCATTCCACCATGTTAAATAAAGATAAACTTGCTATTGTTTCGGATAGTAACCGTAAGCTGGAATTAGTCATGGCAGATAAGGTGAAGTGGAAACTGGATTTATCAAATGTGGAAGATATTCAAAACATTAATGTGGATATGGAAGTTAAGCTGAATGAAGCAGAGATTCCACAGGAAGTATTGGCAATCCTGCCACAGGAGAATCCGATTATTCTCATGTCCTTATCACATGAAGGTCCGTTTGAGTTTGAAGCAAAACTGGAAGTACCTGTAAACAAGTTAAATGCAGGCAAATACGCGAACCTGTTCTATTACAACCCAACTACGGGCGAAATGGAATTTATAGCGGCTTCACTGGTAACAGAAGAAGGTACCGCAGAATTCTTGATGGAACATGCTTCTGACTATGCTATCGTATTAGCGGAAAATTCGCTTGACCCGAATCCACCGGTTGAGGAAGTGGAAGAAGCAGTTGCGTCTGTAGAAAGTACTAAGACAGTAGCAACCGGCATACCAACCGTAGTGCTTGCAATCTTAATTGTTGCGGTAGCAGCAGTTGCCATACTTGGTATTGTGTTTGGAATTCGTTTCTTAAAGAAGAAATCCGATGATCATTACTATTTTGATGAGGAAGACGAAGCACCGGAAGATATGATACAGTAACAGGTAGCAATTTGATAAGAAACAAAAGGATGGCGGGGAATTAACTCCCCGCCATTTCCTGCTCACAAATTAGAGGAGGGACACATACTATGTGTCCCTCCTCATAAAAAATAAAATTGATTCAAAAAGATTACTTTTCCCATCGTCCGGAAGCTCCGCAAGGAAGCACAAGTCCCGTATCTTTAACAGGAAGTCCGATTTCGTTGGCTGTAACGCTGCCGCCGAATTTACCTACAATTGCAAGGTTAATCATGTAAGACAGTACCGCTGGCTGTAAACCGGTTGTATAGGAGTTTACAAGGAAAAATAATGCATCATCAGACAGAATCTGACTGGTTAACTGAATGAATGGGAAAATGGATTCTTCGATTTTCCACAATTCCCCCTTAGGTCCCCTTCCATAGGAAGGCGGGTCCATAATGATGGCATCGTATTTGTTGCCGCGACGGATTTCGCGCTCTACAAATTTGACACAGTCATCCACAAGCCAACGGATTGGTTTTTCTCCCAAGCCGGAGGAAATAGCATTTTCCTTTGCCCAGGTGACCATACCCTTGGATGCATCCACATGAGTTACAGCCGCGCCTGCATTTGCAGCTGCTAAAGTTGCCCCGCCGGTATAAGCAAAAAGGTTTAATACCTTAATCTGGCGTTCGGGATTCTTTTTGAGGGTATCACGGATGATTTTGGAAAACCAGTCCCAATTGGTTGCCTGCTCCGGAAACAATCCGGTATGTTTAAAGCTGAATGGTTTCAAGTTGAATGTTAGGTCCCCGTAGTGAATCTGCCATTCCTGCGGCAAATCAAAAAATTCCCATTCGCCGCCGCCTGCCTTGCTGCGGTGGTAATGACCGTTTCTCTTACGCCAGCCCGGATTCTTCTTGTCGCTTTCCCAAATAACCTGAGGGTCAGGACGTACCAGGATATAGTCTCCCCAGCGTTCTAACTTTTCTCCGGTGGAAGTATCCAACACCTCATAATCGTTCCAATTATCTGCAATCCACATGGTGTACTCCTCATATTGCCATGCCAAAATCTTGGCTAATGTCTTAAAAATTGTATTTCAATAAAATCTGGATATAGTGTATCATAGTTTTGATGGAAATGGGAAATTATTTGTTGGAGAATCGGGCTGATATAAGGCAAATGTCGTGGATGAATTAGGCAATAACAAGAAAAGGATACTGTCATGCCTAATTCCCAACTGAATTTATAGAAATATAGCCTGAATTATTGTCTGATTAGGCAATAGAAAAATAATTGAATGCCTATGGACAAAAATTTCCTGAATATTGTTTATCATAGACAAAAAAATTTACTATTGCCTAATCGACGGTGATAAAGTAAGAAAAAAGCATAAATCGAATAGATATTAGGCATAGGATAGAGGAAATCCCACTATTGCCTAATGAAGCGAGTTGGATATTTCCAACTTTATGTTGCACAGAGTCAATATCATATATCTATAGAAAAATGAGCGTAAAGTAAGTGAAAGAAAAGGAAACAAAGATGAAAAAAGTCCTAACCATGACATTAAATCCATGCATTGACAGAACGGTATATTTCAATTCGTTCCAAACCGGAGCAACAAATATTGTAAAAAAAGTCATTGAAGAGGCTGCCGGAAAAGGCATTAATGTGGCTGTTGGCTTGCAGCATTTACAGATTCCTGTGAAGGCAATGGGCTTTGCCTATAAAGAAGATTTGTCAAAGTTATACGGGAAACTGGAAGAAGAGGGGATTCCCCATGCATTTATAGAGGTGGACGGAAGATTGCGTGTGAACCAGAAACTCTTTGATGAATCCAAATCAGAAATGACGGAATGCAATGAAAAAGGATGTGAAGTGAGAAAAGAGGATGTGGACAAGCTTCTTGCATTATTGAAAGAAGAATTAAAGGATGCATCCATTCTAGTGCTTAGCGGTTCTGTTCCGCCGGGAGTAAGTGCGGATATATATGCCCGTATGACTTCCATGGCAAATGACGCCGGAGTGAATGTAATTCTGGATGCAAGCGGAGAATTATTACGCAAGGGTGTAAAGGCAAAACCGTATCTGATTAAGCCGAATAAGGATGAGTTTGTGAAAACATTTGGCACCGGCGACCCGGAAAATATAACGAAAGAGGTGCTAAAGAGTGGCGTATCCCACATTTGCTTATCCATGGGTGCAGATGGCGCTAAAATGATGCGATTGACAGAAAATGGGACCGTAATATCAGACTGCCGTCCGGCAATTCCGGTACAAGTCCGCAGCCTGCAGGGGGCAGGAGATGCCATGGTGGCAGGCCTTTGTAAGGCGATTTATGAAGAGCAGGAAGACAAAATGCTGGAGTATGCCCTTGCTATGGCAGCTTCTACGATTTCATTGGAAGGCACTCAAATGGGCAGGTTATAAAAGACAAGGCATATATGGTAAATAAAAGGGGAGACCGGCTTTCATAAGCCGGTCTCCCCTTTTGCTCGTGCTATTCATTCAATACAATCAATTTCTTAATTCTATCGGCAATTGCGTTACATCCCGCTTCGTTCAGATGATAATCATCCACCAAATACTGGTCGCGGTTATCCACGTTAATAACACCGAAATAGGTATCGATAAAGGAAATACCGCAAGAGGTGGCGGTGCTGACTTCGTGTCCCAGATAATCGGATAGGGTACCGTTACCGAGGTCATGAACATCACCGTCCACATAGTAATCATCCACAGTCATGCCACTGGCAGGAATGGACAAGACTACGATGCGGATATACGGATATTTTTCCTGAATCATTTTAACGGAAGCCTGTAAGGAACCGGTAAAAGTCAGTAGGTTTTCCGGGTCACCCGGGTCGGTTACCGGACGGAAATCGATATAGTCGTTGATGTCGTACATAATCACAATCATATCGGCAGTGGATAAATCCACGGTTTTTAAATACGCGGCCTGATCTTCCACTTCGCTGGATAATTCCTCGGCGGCTTTGTCTACTTCCGTAAAATCACCGGTTACAAGGGCATTTACCACGTTGTATAGACTAATGCCGTTCTCGTCAAATTCTTTTCCTTCTTCCACAAATTTAATGGTTTGATAGGAGCCCGGAAAACTGCAGTTCACAACATTGGCGTCATAGCGCTGGCCGATAGCCTTGGCAAGCTTGTTGTCCGCACCGTTATCGGCAAAAGGAGAATTGCCAAAACAAAAAATAGTGGTAACACCGTCATCCGGCTTATTCTTAAGCTGGTCGCTGTTCAGTGGCTGGATATAGTCCAGTGGCTCTGTATCAAACTCGGATGTATCTTCGGTTGGGTCATAGCCGGAATCCACGCCCTGATTCCAGATAATCAGACGGACAATGGCAAATACAAACAGACATGCAACTACGGCAAAAAAGATAATATGTCCGGTCCAGTTCCGTTTGCCGGTGTCCTCTAACTCTTCCTCCCTGCGGATGGTGTTATATTCTTCAAATAACGCGTCGTCAAATTCATTTTCATCAAAATCATTTAGTGTTTTTCCCATGGTGTCATCCTCCGATTTTAGCTATTTACAGGTAGTTGCTTGTTTTTTTACATAAACTTAAGTATATTATACATGAAAACTTCAAAAATAAACATAAGGAAAGGCAAAGTAACAATGAAGGAAAGGATTTCCGTTAAAAATATATTGATTTTACAAGGGGTCGTGGTGATTTATACACTGAGTAGTGTAGTTGCCAAATTTGCTACGGGACAGGAATTGTTTTCCTTCTCTTTTTTTGTGTTTTACGGTTTGGAAATATTGATTTTAGGGATATATGCCATTCTATGGCAGCAGATGATTAAGCGCTTTGATTTATCGGTTGCTTATGCAAACCGTGCCATGGCACTTCTTTGGTCGGCAATATGGGCAATCGTACTGTTTCATGATACATTGGCGCTAAGACAGATTCTTGGGATTGCCTTTGTGGTTTTGGGAACCGTGATTGTAAACAGTGACCAAAAACAAGAAGCCGATGATACCACGGAAGGGGAGGGAAAATAGGATGAATGTGTATTATCTTTTGGGAATACTCTCTGTGACCATAGCTTCCTTTTCCCAGATTTTACTAAAAAAAGGAGCCATGACCAAACATGATTCCTTTCTTCGTGAATATTTGAATGTTTGTGTCATCACCGGCTATGGGATGATGTTTGCGTCTGTTTTTTTGACCATGATTGTATATCGGGGCATGGATTTTATGAATGTGCCGGTATTGGAGGCCATCGGATATGTGTTGGTGCCCCTACTGTCTTATTTCTTTTTCAAGGAAAGCTTATCCCGTAAAAAAATATTGGGAATTGCCTGTATTTTAATCGGAATCATTATTTACTATGCATAGGATTACTGCGGTACCACTTGCTGTATTTATACATACGGTAGGTGGTACTTAATTTTTGTAAAGTGGTTTCATTCTTGCACTGCTCGGCAAGTGTTTCTCTTTCTCCTGCTGTCATGTTTATGTAGTCCATATACGGCATCCGCATTTCCGTCAGAGGATTGTTGCAGGCAGGACAATTGAGCTTGTGGCCGTTCAAAATATGAAAACGGGAACATTGGTTGCAAAAATGAATATACATCATAGGGGGAATCCTCCGTTCGGGATTGTTTTTCTTTATTATAAAATTGGATTTTGGGAAAAACAACAAAGTTCCATTGCCTGTATTCGCCATTTTTCGCAAGCCTTGCGATTCCATATGTAGTGGTGATTTATGCCAAAAAATACTACTAATAGGGATAAATGCCAGAAAATACCGTAAAAATTAAGAATTAAGCGGTTGTATGGGAGAAGGGTGTTTGTTATAATAAGGGCGATTAACATAATGTAGAAAAAGGCGATGTGTAGCTACATAAGTGAATTTGTTTTATAAGGAGTAAGAATGAAAAAATCGAATCAGAATAATCTGGATTTTGAAATGATTAATCTGGATGAGACTGCCGGCTGGAACCAATTAGAGATTGAAGAGGCATTGGCAGAAAAAACATATACAGAAGAAAACATGGTTTTTCAGGGAGAGATAACCATTAGCGAGGAAGAACTATATAGCATCGGACAGACAGAGCCAGTGGGAATTGCAGAAGAAGTAGGTTCTCTTGGTTCTGTGGAAGAGCTTATGGCTTATGCACAGGCAACCACGGCTGTGGAGTATGAGGCTTCTAAAGAGATTGAAGAAGACTATGCAGAAGTCGAAGAATATGAAGAAGAGTATGCTGAAGCAGAGGAGTATGAAGACGTTACATACGCAGAACCATCTAAGGAACAGCTTGCTTTTGCACAGTTCTTAGATGAAAATCCGGTGGTGGTTAAGAAGAAATCATCAAAGAAATCTTCCGGAAAGAGCAGTTCATCGAAGAGCAGTAAAGTAAATAGTAGTTCTAAGAAAAGTGCAACTGCAAAGAGTAGTACTTCAAAAAATAGCAAAGCCGTAAAGAACAGTAGCTCTAAGAACGGAAACGCTAAAGGCAAAAAGAAACAGAGGGAATCCTTATGGGATAAAGCGGTAGCAGCATTCCATGAGATGACCGTATTGGATGGCGTAATTGCAGCAACAGGCGTGATTGTTCTTGCGGTGGCTATTGTTACCGTCAGCGTATTTTCATCAGCCAAAACGGCAGAGGCCCAGGTGGCAGCATTTGCACCCCTTGGTGAGGATATGGGTTATTTAGCGGATGCCGGAAAAGGAACCTTACTTGCCATGGCAGATTCTGACAGATGGGTTGCGGCGGTAGAAGAGGAATCCGAAGAAGAAACTCTCGATTTCGAATACGAAGAAAAGGATTTGGAAGAGAGTAAGACAATTAATGTCAACATGAAGCTGACTTCTGTGCAGAAGGATTTGAAGATTAAGTTTGTCAATTATAAAACCGGTAAACTGATTTCCAATATTCCTTTTGAAGTTTCCATTACCGACTCGGCAAAGGTAACAAAGAATTACAAGGATGATGATAAAGACGGTATTATTTATCTTAAAGATGTGACACCGGGTAAAGCTTCCGTCACCATGATGGTATTAAGCGGGGAGGATGGATATGCATTTAACACAGCCCCTCAGACCATCAATATTAAGGATAAGATTGAGTATACCAAGATTGATGTGGCTGAAGAAGTAAAGACAGAAAGTGAAGTCAATGCGGCTGTGGAAGATACTGCACAGCAGGATACAGTAGTAGAAGCAGAACTAAAGGATACAGTGGAATGGGTTGAATCCCATAAAGAGAAAGTGGATTCGGAAGTTTCATACGAAAAAGTAGATAAGAAGAATATTCCAAATCCGGCAGATTCTGCAAAAGCATTTGTGAGAATGACGGCAGTGACAACGCCGTCGGTTGTAGATGAAGTTGTTGATGGTCAGACGAATAACAATGATCAGAGCAATAATAACGATCAGAGCAATAACAACGACCAGAACAACAACGACCAGAATAATAACAACGATCAGAGCAATAATAACGACCAGAATAATAACAACGATCAGAACAATAACAACGACCAGAACAACAGCGACCAGAATAATAACAACGACCAGAATAATAACAACAATCAGAACAATAACAATCAGAATGGAACCGGAGATGGAACCGGTACAGGAACAGGAACCGGAGATGGAACCGGTACGGGAACAGGAACAGGTACAGGTACAGGAACTACAACGCCTCCGACTACAACAGTACCTCCAACGACTACGGAGACACCGCCGACTACTACCGTGCCACCAACAACTACAACGACTCCGCCATCAAGCACAGAATCAGCAGAAGAAGCGGCTAAGAAAAATACAGTTTCCCTGCTTAAGGATAAAGAAGGTATTCAGATGTACCTGAAGAATTCAAAGGGTGATTATGTAGAAGCAAAATGGGCAGATTACTACAGTGATAAGGTAATCTTCTACAAGAAAGTAGAGACATCTAAGTATAAGTATACCGGTTGGCAGGAAATCGACGGAAAGACCTATTTCTTTACCAAGGACCATGAGATGGTAAAGGGCGAGCAGGTTATTCAGGGAGCTAAGTATACCTTTGGTACAGATGGTGCCTTAATGTCCGGTTCCGGAACATTGGGAATCGACGTATCCAAGTGGAACGGAAACATTGATTGGAATGCGGTTAAAAATTCCGGTGTGTCTTATGTAATCATCCGTTGCGGTTACCGTGGTTCTACTACCGGTGCCATGATTGAAGACCCTAAGTTTAAGACTAACATCCAAGGTGCATTGAATGCAGGCCTCAAAGTGGGTATCTACTTCTTCTCACAGGCCGTAAATGAAGTGGAAGCAGTAGAAGAAGCATCCATGACCATTGGATTGATTAAGAAATACAAAATCACATATCCTGTTTTCCTGGATGTAGAATCCAGCGGTGGCCGTGGTGACCATATTGACAAGGCCACCCGTACTAAGGTTATTAAGGCGTTCTGCGAAACCATGAAAAACAGTGGGTATAGAACCGGTGTGTATGCCAATAAGACATGGCTGAATTCTTACATCAATGCAGGAGAACTCAGTTCTTACAAGATTTGGCTTGCCCAGTACAATACGGCACCAACCTATGCCGGTAAATTTGACATGTGGCAGTATTCCTCCAAGGGTCAGGTGGCAGGAATCAGTGGTTACACCGATATGAATTTAAGTTACATGGGATATTAATTGCAAGAATCGCATAGAGTAAAATAAGTAAGCGTCTTCTAAAAAAATATGTTTAGAAGACGCTTTTTACTCCTTGTCATTTTTACGGGAAATGATAAAATAATAGTACCAGGGATGAATAGAACAAAAGAAGTGGGTATCGGGGTATGTTTGATTTTAAGTTTGATTGGGCTCCGGATATGGAGACCGGGTATGGAGACATTGACACACAGCATAAGCAGTTATTTAAAATTGGACGTGATCTGGAGCAGTTGTTACGCATCCAGTGCATTGGGGTAACGGACAAACAGCTTTTGGATATTGTGTGTGAGCTTCGTGATTATACGGGATATCATTTTTACGAAGAGGAGCGTATGATGCAGGAGATGAATTATTCCCGTATTTCTGCACATAAAAAGTTTCATAAGAAATGCTCCGATTATGTTATGAAGTTGGATCTTCCAAAGATTAAGGCTGAGCCTATGAAGCATTTAAAGCTGATTAAGGACGAAGTACAGAGCTGGATCATGACCCATGTATTGAGTGAAGATAAGGCAATGATTGCTGCTTATCAGGCGTATTTGCAGGGGGGGAAGGACGGAGAATCTAAGGAAGCTGACCATTTGGAAGAAATGTACGGCCGTTTCCTCAAAGAGTATGATGTGGTTAAGCTTTATTTATATAAGAACCAGACTTGCAAGGGACATTTGGTGGCAGTGTTTAAGGAATCGGGCAAGGAGATGTGTCGTTTATCTGCATTAGAGCGTAATATCCTCTTTGCGGATATTGCTAAGGCAGCCAAGGTTTTAAAGAAATGCTACAGTCCGGATGCTATCTGTTATATGGATATGGAAGATATGGATGAAAAATTGGTATATCACATTATTCCAAAGTATAAAGAGGATGGCAATTTTGGCGTGCAGCAGATGATTGATTATGGTGCGGTATATGAGAATGCCCAGCGTTATGAAGCGATTTACGAAAAAATGAAAGATAAATTTTAAAGTTGTATTTGAAGTTGTGCAAAGATTTCTTTGCACAACTTTTTGTTTTTAGGGCAATAAAAGGGGACTGACTTGGGAGGCGAATTTTTTTAATAAGCCCTACATAGGGAGTTCAAGAATAAAAAGGTACACTTATTCTTGATTTTGTGGTAGAATAAAAAGCAGTATGGATTTTTATGACCAATTGTACAAAAGATCTGTTTTTCGAAAAGAAACAGGTTTACAAAAATACTATTACAGCCCGGAGGGACAAGCTATGAGAACTTATTTAGTAACCGGTGGTGCCGGATTTATCGGTTCCAACTACATTCACTACATGTTTAAAAAATACGACAACGAGATCCGTATTATCAATGTGGATGCATTGACATATGCAGGTAACCTTGAGAACCTGAAAGATTTGGAGAATAGAGACAATTATACATTTGTAAAAGCGGATATCTGTGATAAAGAAGCCATCATGAAGATTTTTGAAGAAAATGACATTGACCGCGTGGTGCATTTTGCAGCAGAAAGCCATGTAGACAGAAGTATCAAGAATCCGGAAGTGTTTGTGCAGACCAATGTGCTTGGTACAGCCGTAATGCTTAACTGCGCAAAGGCAGCATGGGAGCTTCCTGACGGTACCTTTAAGGAAGGTAAGAGGTTCCTTCATGTATCGACAGACGAAGTATATGGTTCTTTGCCGGACGATGATAATGCATTTTTCTATGAGACATCCCCATATGACCCACACAGCCCATATTCAGCAAGTAAAGCATCTTCTGATATGCTGGTTAAGGCATATATGGATACTTACAAATTCCCGGCGAACATTACCAATTGCTCCAACAATTATGGACCATACCAGTTCCCGGAAAAACTGATTCCGCTTATTATCAACAATGCATTACAGGGCAAGAAGCTTCCTGTATACGGCGATGGTAAGAATGTCCGCGACTGGTTGTATGTAGAAGACCATGCAAAGGCAATCGACATGGTACAGGAAAAAGGAAAACTTTTCGAGACCTATAATGTAGGTGGTCATAACGAAAAACAGAACATCGAGATTATCAATATCATTATTGAGACCTTGCAGGAAATGCTTCCTGACGGTGACCCAAGAAAAGAATTGGTTTCTAAAGACTTAATCACATACGTAGAAGACCGTAAGGGGCATGATAGAAGATATGCTATCGCTCCGGACAAAATCAAAGCAGACCTTGGCTGGTATCCGGAAACAATGTTCAAAGACGGTATCAAACTCACAATCAAATGGTTCTTCGAAAACGAAGACTGGATGAAAAATGTAACCAGTGGTGATTACCAGAAATACTACGAAGATATGTATGCAGGTAAATAATAGTATTTATAGTTTGAAGAATATGTTATGCGGAAAGGGAAATGTTGTGTTCTGTGCAGGCCTTCGTAAAACGTCGGTGCTTGGCGAGGTATTATCGAGCCTAGCATCCGTTACGTTCTGCGGGGAGCGGGAGCGTGCCAAACAGAATATAACATTTCCCGTCCGCACAAGAGAGGACAAACAATGAAAGGTATCATTTTAGCAGGCGGTTCGGGTACAAGATTGTATCCGCTTACAAAGGCCATTTCCAAACAGATTATGCCGGTTTACGATAAACCGATGATTTATTATC
>JAZSEL010000108.1:0-2882 GCA_045531685.1 Lachnospiraceae bacterium
GATTTATGGAGAAAATCGTGGCGATGTAGATGTATTTCAGGAAGATTATTTAGGATATATAGATTGCAATACCATGCGTTCAGGATATCCGGAAGGAAAGCGGTTGGGAGAGAGTATGCGTAATGCTTATGCAAAAGAGAAGGGCATTGACTTTGTGATTCCTCGCTTATCCAGAACTTATGGACCGGCATTATTGGGAACAGACAGCAAGGCAATTTCTCAATTTATTCATAAAGCGGCTTTCGGAGAGGATATCGTTCTGAAGAGTAAAGGTGATCAGTTATTTTCTTATACTTATTCAGAAGATACAGTGGCAGCAGTGTTGCTTATTATGTTAAGAGGGATTTCCGGAGAAGCCTATAATGTTTCGGATGCAGAAAGTGCGATAACACTGGCTGATCTGGCGCAGATTTTAGCAGATATCGGAGGAACGAAGGTTATTTTCGAATTACCTGACGAGGTAGAAAAAGCCGGTTATTCTACAGCTACCAAAGCAGTTTTGGATGCTGCAAAGCTTGAGAATTTAGGTTGGAGTGCCAGAGTGCATATGAGGGAAGGATTAAAAAGAACCGTGGATTCTTTGAAAGGGGAATTGTTAAGAAAGTAAAAATGTTATAGGCAGAAAGAGTGATACTACCTTCTTTCTGCCTTTTAAGAAGTGGGTTTTTGTAAACGCCTTTCTCTTACTGACTAAAGAAGGAAAAGTGTATAGATTATATAATTCCCAGATTATTTTTAAATAAATATAAATATTATTGCGTTGATAAATATTCGATATGCAATATTGATAAATCATATGAAATCCATTATACTAATGATAAATTATTTGTATAATGGATTTTAGTCTATTTAGGAGCATTCCTGTTAAGTGACAAATAGCATGTTTGCAAAAAATGAGTGTCCCACATAGAATAATGATTGTTAACTGGCAGGTTGACAAAAATCATCATTCGAAGGAGACACCCACAAATGAATTGTAAACAAAATCAGAAAATCAATCAAGTAAAAGAATCAACTTTGGTAGTAGGAATTGATATCGGAAGTACTACACAGTATGCCAGGGCATTTGACTGGCGTGGCATTGAACTTGGGAAAGTCTTTAAATTCAGCAACAGCCGGGAAGGATTTGAAAACTTCAAAAGCTGGATGCAGCATATACAGGACAAGAATAAAAAGTCTGATGTCATAGTAGGAATCGAACCTACGGGTCATTACTGGTTTGACCTTGGTGCTTATCTTGAGGATGAGGACATCCTTCTGGTTATGGTTAACCCTTATGCGGTAAAGCAGACCAAGGAACTGGATGATAACAGCCAGAGTAAGAATGACAGAAAAGATCCCAAGGTGATAGCAAAGCTTGTCATAGAGGGAAGATATTCTGAACCATATACACCGGAGGGTGTGTATGCAGATTTAAGAATCATGGTATCCAATCGGAAAAGACTTGTGAAGGAACTTACCCAGATTAAAAACAGATTTTCCCGATGGTTTGCCATATATTTTCCGGAATACGAAGAAGTATTTGGGAATTATGAATCGCAAAGCAGTATGCTGCTTTTAAAAACAGCCTGTACTCCGGAAACAATCCTGGAGCTTGGAGCCGAGAAAATTAATCAAATATGGCGTGAAGCAAAGATAAGAGCTGTTGGAATGAAACGGGCAATGACCCTGTGTGAAACAGCCAAACGAAGCATAGGATTAAAAAAAGGTTCTAAGGCGGCAGAGTATGAAATGAAGTTATTGCTTGCGGATTATGAATATAAACAGTCACAGCTTGCTTCCGTTATGGAAGAGATTACAAGGCTGTGTAAACAGATACCTGAAAGCGGGCAGATGCTTGCCATTAAAGGTATAGGAATAATCACGGTAGCCGGATTTCTGGCAGAAGTAGGTGATGTGAGACGTTTTGAATCACCAAGACAGATACAAAAACTGGCAGGACTGTCATTACGTGAAAACAGTTCGGGGAAACATAAGGGACAGACGACTATCAGTAAAAGAGGACGAAGTAAGTTACGGTCAGTACTGTTTAATGCAGCAATACCGTTAACAGCACTCAATCCGGAGTTTCGTTCCATGCACGAGTATTATACGACCCGGGCAAACAATCCGCTGAAGAAAAAACAATCCGTGATTGCCATCAGCTGTAAGTTGATAAGAGTTTTCTATGCTATTCTTGCAAAAGGAGTAACCTATGACCCACAGAAGATGATGTCCGACATCCATAGGCAGCCACAGGTGGCATAAAAGAGAACAACTGTAAGATTCAGGAGACGTCCACCGAAAGGTGCTGAAGGGAACAGAAAAAGGAAAGAAAAACATAGAGAGCCGAAGTCAGATTTTAGACCATCAGAGCACAGACTCAGCCTAGGAGCATCATGACGCCCCTTTATGGATAAGCAGAACGAAGGAATTACGGACCCTGTATTATGAGGAGATCCTGCATGACATGGGAGGTTAGGCTGCCGTAAGGAATTGGGGAAAAGAGAGGCCGATCATAGCAAAATAAGATGACGTCTTATTAAGTGAACCCTAAATATCCGATTATCCATGATAAATGGCCAAGGGGAATGGCATAGACTTAGAAAAATTCTCTATGAAAAAAGAAAAAGTAAGAAAAAGCGAGTTAACAAGAGAAAAACAAAGATTATTATGGGAGGAAATAATAGAAAAAGTGTATGAGTATCTGATAGATATTTGACATAAAGGGCATATAGTGATAGATTATATGTATCAAGAATGATACATGTGTTTGGGGCGATAAGGTGACTGATTTATGGATTATAGGGTAGATCAAAACGGATATGATATTTTTATTGAGGAAAAGAAAAATAGTGTCAAACAACAAATATTGGAACATTATTTATTGTCGAGAAAAGAAA
>JAZSEL010000139.1:0-29601 GCA_045531685.1 Lachnospiraceae bacterium
AAATCCTTCTTAACTCCTGCCCAGAAGGCTGAAATGGAGGAAGGAGGAGGTGAAGCAGATGGCTAAACGCAAAGCGGAAGAGGTAAAACCCGGGGCACCTGCCTGGCAGTCCACTTTTGCCGATTTGATGAATCTGCTTCTTTGCTTTTTCGTACTTTTGTTTTCCATGTCTACCGTGGATGCCCAGAAGTTTCAGATGATTGCAGCATCCTTTTCCGAAACCTTCAGTATTTTTGATGCGGGAGCTACGGCGATTGGGGATGGTGTTCTTATCAGTAACGGTGTCAGCCAGCTGAATGAGTTGGACCAGTATATTAACAGTACCGGTAAGACAGCAGAGTCGGAAGTGGACCAGAATAATGTGGAAGATTATGAAGAATTTGCCAGACAAATGGAAGAAGAAAAATTGGCAGCTTCCGAGGAGTTGGCGGAAAAGGTCCAGGAAGCCATAGAAGAGCAGTCACTGGACGGGGATATTGATATTACCTTTACCTCACAATATGTCCAGCTTACGTTAAAGGGGTCTATTTTGTTTGATTCCGGAAAAGCAGATTTACGGGATGATGCATTACCTGTTATTGAGCAGGTAGCCATGATTTTAGAAAGATATGCGGAGAGTACAGTGGAGATTGAAGGACATACGGATAATGTCCCGATTAATACTTCGCGGTTTGAAAGCAATGACGTTTTGAGTAGTTACCGCGCATTGTCCATGTTTGATTATCTGGTGCAGAATACAAGCCTGGACCCGTCCATGCTGAAGCATTCCGGTAGGGGCGAATATGTTCCGGTAGCGGATAATTCCACACCGGAAGGCCGTGCGAAGAACCGTCGTATTGAAATCAAGATTTATAATACTCTCAGCGGAGAATAGATTAAGTTAGGAGAGACAGTATGAAAAAGAATCTGTTATCCATTGCGATATTAGCACTTTTAATTGTAAATGTGGTTTTGACATCGGTTATGTTGTTTTCCGTAAACGGAACCATGAAAAAATCAGCAGCGTTGATAGACAGCATATCCGTTGCACTTAAGTTAGAAATGAATGAAGGAATTTCACAGGCAGAGGTGCAGAATGTTCCGATGGAAGATATTGCAGTATACCAGATTCCGGAAGAGATGATGGTTCCTCTGGCAGTCGGAGCAGACGGAAAAGACCATTTCTGTCAGGTTTCCGTTTCCCTTTCCATGAATATGAAAGCAGACGGATATAAGGATTATGGTGAAACCATAGCAGAGAAGGAAGATTTGATTAAAGGTGAGATTGTCAGCGTAATCAGCAGTTATTCCATTGAAGAAGCTAAGGCAGACACAGACGCGATGCGTAGAGCAATTTTAGAACGTATCCAGCGGATGTACGATTCCGATTTTATTTTTAATGTAGTTTTCAGGGAAGTATACTTCCAGTAAGACACAAGAAAAGTATGACGGGAGGTGAGCCTGCTTGGGAGAGGTACTATCTCAAAGTGAAATAGACAGTTTGCTTGCCGCAC
The DNA here is from genome assembly GCA_045531685.1 of Lachnospiraceae bacterium. Classification (GTDB taxonomy): domain Bacteria; phylum Bacillota; class Clostridia; order Lachnospirales; family Lachnospiraceae; genus RGIG8767. The sequence continues at coordinate 1,494 of JAZSEL010000139.1, forward strand.
TCAGTACTGGTGAGCTTGACGCGGAGGAGATGCAAAAGTCAGACGAACGGCAGGTTCGTAATTATGACTTTGCTCGTCCTGCTAAGTTCTCAAAAGAACATTTGCGTACACTTGAAATTATATACGAACATTATGGTCGTCTGTTATCTACCAACCTGCCGCTGTATCTGCGGAAGAATGTACAGATTTCAGTGGCCAGTTCAGAAACCGTAGTGTTTTCTGAATTTTCCAATGCGTTGTCCAATCCGGTTATTCTGGGGATTGTTAATTTTTCTCCTTTGCCGGGTTCTATCATTATCGAATTGGCACCTAATCTGGGATTTGCCATGATTGACCGTATGCTCGGTGGTCAGGGAGTTCCCATTGATAAGACAAGAGATTTTTCCGATATTGAATTAACCATTTTGGATAAAATAATCGTTCTTTGTATGCAGCTTATGAAGGACCCGTGGCGTAACGTAGTGGATGTGAATCCGTTTTTGGAACGTATTGAAACAAATCCTCAGTTCGCCCAGATTATTGCACCAAATGATATGATTGCCATTGTAACATTAAATGTTAAGATTGGTGATGTAGAAGGATTTATGAATATATGTCTTCCGTTCTTTACCTTGGAAGATGTTATGGATAAGTTGAATACGAAATTCTGGTATTCAACCATGCAGGAGGTATCCGAAGAGGATTATTCCCAGTTTGTGGAGAGTATGATTCGCAGGTCCCATGTGCCGGTAAAGGCGGTTCTGGGAAGAAGCAGCATTACGGTAAACGATTTTGTGAATCTGCAACGCGGGGATATTATCCGATTGAATACCGGCACAGAGACGGAACTTTCCGTTTATGTGGGCAATATTAAAAAATTTAAGGCAATGCCCGGAAAGAGCGGCGATAAATATGCCGTCAGGGTTACAAATGTCATAAGAGAGGAGGAATAGGGCATGGATGGAATGTTATCTCAAGACGAGATAAATGCCTTGCTAAGTGGATTAGCCGCAGGCGAACCGCTTCCAGAACCACAGTCAGTAGCCCCGGCACCGGAACCGGAACCAATGGTTCACGCTCAGGCAGTGACCGGTGATGTGGATTTGACGGATGTGGAAAAAGATGCGATTGGTGAAGTGGCCAATATCAGCATGGGTACATCAGCTACAACGTTATACTCTCTGGTAAACAATAAGGTAGATATTACAACTCCGGTAGTTGATATAGCGACATGGGAAGACTTGATTAAAGTGGAAGACAGACCATGTGTATTCATTCAGATTAATTATACTGCCGGTCTGGATGGTAATAACATATTAATTCTAAGAGAACAGGACGTAAAAGTTATTACCGATTTGATGATGGGAGGAGACGGTTCCAATACGGACGGTGAATTGGGAGAATTGCATTTGAGTGCGATTTCGGAAGCAATGAACCAGATGATGGGTTCCGCAGCAACATCCCTTTCACAGATGCTTGATAAGATGATTGATATCAGTCCTCCGGCAGCGCAGTTAATGAGCATAGAGCAGGCTGTTACTAACGAGGAAATGTCAGATTTCCTGAAAGGAAAGTTTGTTAAGATATCGTTCCGGATGCGAATCGGTGAATTGGTTGACAGTACGATTTTACAGTTATACCCGATTGATTTTGCAAAGGAATTAGTAGCAACCTTCCTTGGAGGAGGGGACGCCGGTGCAGCAGAGCAGACACCGGAGCCGGCACCATACGAGCCACCGAAGGTAGAGCCGGTGCAGCAACCGGTAATGGATGCCGCACCACAGGGAATGCCAATGCAGGGCATGAATCCAATGATGGGAATGCCGGATATGAGCATGCAGGGCATGAATCCGATGATGGGAATGCCGATGCAGGGTATGAATCCAATGATGGGAATGCCGATGCAGGGTATGAATCCGATGATGGGAATGCCAATGCAGGGAATGCCGATGCAGAATTCGGTTAGTTATCAGCCGGCGCAGTTTGAAAACTTCAATGGAAATCTTGAGGCGGTTCAGAGCAATGAAAATATCAGCCTGATTATGGATGTTCCATTGGAAGTAACGGTAGAGCTGGGAAGAACAACGAAATCTATTTCGGAGATTCTTGATTTCACACCGGGAACGATTATTGAATTGGAGAGAATTGCCGGTGAACCGATAGATGTTTTGGTAAACGGCAAATTCGTTGCCAAAGGTGAAGTTGTTGTTATTGAAGAGAGTTTTGGTATTCGTGTTACAGAAATAATAAAATAATTGATTGGGAGTAAAAAACTATGGCAAAAAACATTTTAATTTGTGATGACGCAGCATTTATGAGAATGATGATTAAGGACATTCTTACAAAGAATGGCTACAATGTAGTTGGAGAAGCAGAAAACGGTGCAAAGGGTGTAGAAAAATACAACGAATTAAAGCCGGATTTAGTATTGATGGATATTACCATGCCGGAAATGGATGGTATCGCTGCATTAAAGGCAATTAAAGCAGCAGATCCGGGTGCAACTGTTATTATGTGTTCTGCAATGGGCCAGCAGGCAATGATTATTGAATCCATTACCGCAGGTGCTAAGGACTTTATCGTAAAGCCGTTCCAGGCAGACCGTGTTATCGAAGCAGTTAAGAAGGTTTTAGGATAAATGATATTGTTGACAGAATCCGGACGGATAGATTCATTTGTTCAGTTCGTTACAGTGTTGTTGCTCTTTTTGGTTGTTTTGTTTATTACATATGGAGTAACAAGATGGATTTCAGGGATTCAGAAGACACAAATGATGGGAAGAAATATGGAAGTTCTTGATACTATGCGTATTTCTTCTACAAAATATCTTCAGATTGTTCGTGCAGGGGACAAATATTTGGTAATTGCCGTATGCAAAGATACGGTTACCATGCTGACGGAGATTGCAGAGGATAGTCTTGTTATGGAACAGACGATGCAAGGAAAAGGATATCAGCTTGGTTTTCATGAAATCCTTGAGAAATTCAAAGACCAAAACTTGACAGAAAAGACGACAGATGAAGAGAAATAAAAGTTTATGAAAAAATTGAGTATACGTTTTTTAACTAAGTATATGCGTACAATATGCCTGCTTTTCATAGTAGGCATATTGTGTATTTGTACGAAGATACCGGTTTATGCTACAAGCGGTATTGATATTGGGGAGAGGCATCTTACGGGAACAACCGAAGAGAGAACCAATATTAAAGAGCCGGGAAGTAGTGAGAATGCAGAGGAATTGCGCGAGTTGAATATCGCCAATAACCTGACGGTTACCTATAATGACGGAAACGGGGAGTTAAATGGTGCTCTCAGAATTTTAATTACATTAACTCTGATTGCCATTGCACCGACTCTCATTATTCTTTTAACGTCATTTACCCGAATTATTATAGTGCTGCATTTTACCAGAAATGCACTGAATACTACGTCAGCACCGCCGAATCAGGTAATTATCGGACTGGCGTTGTTTTTGACGTTCTTTATTATGAATCCGGTAATTACCCAGATCAGGACAGAGGCAATTGAACCTTTTGATGCAGGACAGATTACCCAGGAAGAAGCGTTGGAGGCGGCAATGGATCCCCTTAGGGATTTTATGTACCGTGAGACGCAGAAAAAGGACGTGGAGATGTTTATGGAAATCTCCGGTACGGAGTGGACGGGAAGCCTGGATGACATTCCAAATTCGGTATTAATCCCAAGTTTTATCGTGAGTGAACTCAGAACGGCATTTATTATCGGTTTTTTGATTTATATTCCTTTTATTGTAATCGATATGGTAGTGGCGTCGGCTCTTATGAGTATGGGTATGATGATGTTGCCGCCGACTACGATTTCCATGCCGTTTAAAATTTTACTTTTTGTATTGGCAGATGGATGGAATCTGATTATCGGCAATTTAGTCCGAACATTTTATTAATTGTAAGGAGATGGTGATATGACAATTGATGATATTGTCCAAATCAGTTCAGAGGCTTTATATACCATTGTTATCACAGCGGCACCGGTTTTACTTGTCTCGCTGGTTGTGGGATTGATTGTCAGTATTTTCCAGACGGTAACTTCCATTCAGGAGCAGACTCTTACCTTTGTTCCGAAGATACTGGCTATTTTTGTGGCTCTATTGTTATTGGGACACTGGATGATGAATAATATGGTGGAGTTTATGATCAGACTTTGGTCGGATTTTACGGTGTATATATAAAGTAAGATGATTAATTATTCCTTTTCACTAGTAGATATAGAATATTTTTTACTCATATTTGTAAGAATCAGTATGTTTGTATATCTGGCACCTTTTTATGGAATGAAGGGAGTACCCAATCAGGTTAAGATAGGTCTTTCCTTTTTTGTATCCATTCTGCTGTTTCATGTGACACAACCCCATGAGGCATTGGTTTATAGCACCGTGTGGGGATATGCCATGATTGTGGCAAAGGAGGCACTTACCGGACTGTTTCTGGGATACGGAGTCTCCATTTGTACCAGTGTGGTAGCATTTGCGGGACGTATTATTGATATGGAGACCGGTTTGTCCATGGCCAATCTCATGGACCCAACAACCAATGAGATGAGCAGTATGACCGGTGTGTTTTATCAATACACGGTTACCTTGATTTTACTGATAAGCGGTATGCACAGATATCTTTTGACAGCGCTGGCTGAGACGTATGTATTGATTCCCGTAAACGGAGCTATCTTTCATACGGACAAATTGCTTCAGACCATGCTGCTGTTTTTGCAGGAATACATATCCATAGGATTTCGTATTTGTCTTCCGGTGTTTGCGGTAATGTTACTTCTCAATGCGATATTAGGAATTATGGCGAAGGTGGCACCACAGATGAATATGTTTGCAGTTGGACTTCAATTAAAGGTTTTGGTGGGCTTATGTGTGTTGTTTATTACGGTAGGAATGCTTCCGGGAGTGGCCGACTTTATCTATACGGAAATGAAACAGATGATGGTGGCATTTGTGGAAAGCATGCTGTAATGCTATCAGACCTTACGGATGGCCGGATGGACATTCCCGTGCAGGATGTTCCGGGCAAAGGGCATGTAGTGATACCTCTTAATTTGCAGTTCTTTGCTGACGATGGACAGGGCGGAGAAAAGACGGAAGAACCGACTGCCAAGAAATTAGAGGATGCAAGAAAAGAAGGTCAGGTGGCAAAATCGAGGGAAATTGCTAACGGCCTGGGGATTTTGGCTCTTTTCTTGGTCTTGCAGCTTTGGGTTGGCAGTATGGGAAAAAGCTTTATGGAGCTTTTCGAATTGGTATACACAAGAATTCCGGATACGGTAGCCCTTATTGGAAATCCGGTTCCGGAAACGGCTATGAACAATATGTTTCAACATGCCATTACTTTGGTAATCAAGATTGTTCTGCCTATCTTTTTAGTGGGCTTTGCAGTGGCATTTGTCAGTGATTACATGCAGGTTAAATGGAAACCTACAGCCAAGCCGCTACAGCCTAAATTTAATAAGCTGAATCCGGTCAGCGGATTTAAAAAGATTTTTTCTGCCAATGCCCTTGTGGAATTGATTAAATCCATCGCCAAGATACTGCTTATATTTTATGTTTCCTATTCCTATCTTAAGGATAAGGGGGAGCAACTCTTTTTATTATATGATTTGGAATTAATGCCGGCAGTGATTTTGATAGGAGATACGGTAATTGGACTGGGAATCCGAATCGCTGTTGTATATATGATTCTTGCAATGGCTGATTTTGCATATCAGAAGTATAAGTTCCACAAGGATATGAAAATGACCAAGCAGGAAGTAAAAGAAGAATATAAAAATCAGGAAGGAAATCCTGAGATTAAGGGTAAAATCAGACAGAGAATGCGTGAGGTATCCCAGCGTCGTATGATGCAGTCATTGCCTCAGGCAGATGTAGTTATTACCAATCCGACCCATTATGCGGTTGCCATTAAGTATGACCAGGAAGAAGCACCGGCGCCAATTGTGATTGCCAAGGGGGAAGATTATCTGGCTCAAAAGATTAAAGAAGTGGCAAGAGAACATAATGTGGAAATTGTAGAAAACAAGCCTTTGGCACGAATGCTGTATGCCAATGTGGATATCGGAGCACAGATTCCGCCGGAATTGTATCAGGCGGTTGCTGAGGTCCTGGCATTCGTATATCATGCAAAGGGCAAGATATAGAAGACTAGATATGGATACGGAAAGGAGGAAGAGCAATGAAAATAAAGACAGCAGATGCTGCGGTGGCACTGTACATATTGGCCGCTTTTATCATGTTCATTGTAACCATTCCTTCCGGTTTATTGGATTTTTTATTGGCAATTAATATTGCGGTTGCCTTTACCATTTTATTTACTTCCATGTTTGCCAAGGAAGTATTGGAGTTATCTTATTATCCGACCATTTTGCTGTTCACAACCATTTTCAGGATTGCACTTAACGTATCTTCGACTAAGTTAATTCTGGGAACCGGTGATCCGGGTAACGTAGTTGCAACCTTTGGTGAATACGTAGGTGGCGGTGACCTTATTATCGGTGTTATTGTATTTATCATTTTAATTATCATCCAGTTCATGGTTATCAATAAAGGTTCGGAGCGTGTAGCTGAAGTAACGGCACGTTTTACCTTGGATGCCATGCCGGGTAAGCAGATGGCTATTGATGCGGACCTGAATACGGGAGCAATTGACGATAAGGAAGCCAAAAGGCGAAGAGATAAGATTCAGGAAGAGGCCAGCTTCTTCGGTTCCATGGATGGTGCGGTTAAGTTTGTAAAAGGAGATGCCATTGCCGGTCTTATTATTACGGTTGTTAACGTAGTAGGCGGTATTGCCATGGGAATTCTCCGTCAGGGAATGGACTTTGGCGGTGCATTGGATAAATATGTGATTCTTACGATTGGTGATGGTCTGGTATCCCAGATTCCCTCCCTGTTAATATCCTTATCAACCGGTATTCTGATTACCAAGGGAGCGAAGGAAGCCGATTTTGGTTCTGCTTTGGTAAAACAGTTATTCGGCCTTCCGAAGGTATTGTATCTGGTTGGTATTACAGTGGCAGTGCTGGGTTTGGTTACCCCTCTTAATCCCATTATTTTTGTTGGAGTGGGAGTGGTTTTCATTCTGGGAGCACGGATGGTAGAGAGTACCATTGAGACCAGCAAGATTGAGAGTGAAGTCAGTGAGGATGAGATTGCAGCAGAAGAAATCCGTCAGCCGGAAAATGTTACTTCCCTGCTGCAGGTGGACCCAATCGAATTGGAATTCGGTTATGGTATTATTCCGCTTGCCGATGTAAACCAGGGCGGTGACTTGTTAGACCGTGTAGTTATGATTCGTCGTCAGATTGCATTGGAGCTTGGTACGGTTGTGCCGATTATTAGACTTAGGGATAATATCCAGTTAAATCCGAATCAGTATATTATTAAGATAAAAGGAATTCAGGTCAGTGAGGGTGAAATTCTGTTTGACCATTACATGGCCATGAATCCGGGATACGTGGAAGAGGAAATTACAGGAATACCGACTTTCGAACCGTCCTTCCATCTGCCGGCCATCTGGATTACAGAGGGACAGCGGGAACGTGCGGAAAGTATGGGATATACGGTTGTTGACCCGCCTTCGATTATTGCCACTCATCTGACGGAGATAATCAGAGGACATATTTCCGAATTGCTTACAAGACAGGATGTACAGAATCTTGTAAACAATTTGAAGGAAGCAAATCCGGCCCTTGTGGACGAACTGGTGCCAAAACTTTTGGGATTGGGAGATATCCAGAAGGTGTTGCAGAATTTGTTAAAGGAAGGGGTTTCCATCAGAGACCTTCTTACCATTTTTGAAACATTGGCAGATTATGCTGCCAGTACAAGAGATACGGATATTTTGACAGAGTATGTAAGACAGGGATTAAAGCGTGCCATTTCCAGTCGCTTTTTCCCACCCAATGAGACCACCAGCGTGGTGACTCTGGACCCGAAATTGGAGCAGACCATTATGGGGGCTGTTAAGCAGACGGAGCAGGGAGCTTACTTAAATCTGGATCCGGATAAAACAAAGGCAATTATCAAGAGTGTGGAGAATGAAGCCAAAAAATTGGAAGATATGGGAAGACCGCCAATTGTCATTACTTCACCGATTGTCAGAATTTACTTTAAACGGTTAACGGAAGACTATTATAAAGACTTGATTGTGATTTCTTATAACGAAATAGAATCAAGCGTTGAATTACAATCTGTTGGGATGGTAACAGCATGATAATTAAAAGATTTCAAGCAAGAACAGAACAGGAAGCGGTTGAAAACGCAAAAAAGGAACTTGGTCCCGGTGTGGTGATCATGAATGTAAAGAATGTGAAAAAGAAGGGAGTCTTGTTCTTCCTGAAAAGAACCATGGTAGAGGTAACCGTGGCCTTAGAGGAAGAAAATGAAAGAGCTCCGATTCCGGTTAAGAGTGCTCCGGCTTCTGCGGGAAATGTGAAGGAAGAAGGAAAACCGGCAGGAAAAGCAGAACCGGAACAAAAGCAGGCGGCACCGATTCCTTTGACGGCACTAGAGCAATTGGCACGGGTGCAGGAACAGCAGATAAAAGAACAGAGAGAACGGGAGGCGGCCGAGAAAGCATCTGGTACTAATGTAACAAATGCCGCTATTTTAGAAGAAAAGCTTGATAATCTGGAACATTTATTAAAACAAAAAATTGAGGGAAATGAACCGTTAAGAGAAAGTAAAGCAGAGGTTCCTGAGGAAGATAAGGAACAGATGCGGTTTATGAAGCTTCTTTATAATACCATGATTGATAATGAAGTGCATGAAAAATATGCCAATCAGATTATTGAAGAGGTAGAAAAGGGAGCATCCCAGAACATGGCATTTGACTATTTCCTGTCAAATGTATATCAGAAGATGATATTAAAATTCGGAAAGCCAAAGAAAATTGTACCGGCAGAGAAAGGACCAAAGGTTATCTTTTTTGTAGGTCCTACCGGAGTGGGTAAGACAACTACCATTGCTAAAATTGCGTCTAAGCTTTGTGTGGAAGAAAAGAAAAAGGTGGCATTATTAACAGCAGATACTTATCGTATTGCAGCGGCAGAACAGCTCCGTACCTATGCCAATATTTTGGAAGTGCCGTTCCGTATTGTATACAGTGACCAGGAAGTGGAAGGCATGTATCACGAGTTTGAGGAGTATGATTACATTCTGGTAGACACGGCAGGACATTCCCATCATAACGAGGAGCAGCGCAACAGCAGCAGATTAATGGTGCATTCCTTAGATCAGATAGCCCAGACGGAAGTATATCTGGTTTTGAGTGCAACAACAAAATACAGGGATTTGGTTAGTATTGCAGATACATATAGTGAAATGACGGAGTATACTCTTATTTTCACAAAATTGGATGAAACAACATCATTGGGGAATTTATTGAATCTGCGTCTGCATACGGGGGCAGAAATGTCTTACGTAACCTGCGGACAGAATGTGCCGGAGGATATCGGATGTTTCAATCCTCAGGCGACGGTAAAGCAGATATTAGGTGGAAAGGCTTAATTCATGGATCAGGCAGAACAATTACGGAATATTATTAAAGCAAACAGTACAGTCACCACCCGGCCGGTTGCGCGTGTCATTACGGTAACCAGCGGAAAAGGTGGCGTGGGTAAGTCAAATACGGCAATTAATCTTGCCATTTGGATGCGCAAGATGGGACAGAGGGTTATTATTCTGGATGCGGATTTTGGTCTTGCCAATATAGAAATTATGTTTGGAACCGTTCCAAAGCACAATCTCTGTGATTTGATTTATCAGGGGAAAAATATTACAGAGATTATTACATGGGGACCGGGAGAGGTTGGATTTATTTCCGGTGGTTCCGGAATAGCGGGAATGGCCAATTTGAGCAGGGATTATCTGGCATATATTATTCAGAATCTTGCTCAGTTAGATGCAATAGCAGATGTGATTATTATCGATACGGGTGCCGGAATTTCCGATGCGGTTTTGGAGTTTTTAGTGGCAAGCGGTGAAATACTATTGGTTACCACACCGGAACCGACATCCATAACCGATTCTTACTCGTTGTTAAAGGCATTAACCAGACATCCGCGTTTTTCAGCGGAAGAATCTAAAATCAAGGTAATTGCAAACAGGGTAAGTAAGGTTGAGGATGGAACCATCTTGTTTAACAAGCTAAATGCAGTGGTTTCCAGATATTTAAAAATTCCGCTTAATTATTTAGGGGCAATTCCGCAGGATGAAAAACTTTCGGAAGCAGTTATGCAGCAGACTCCCATATCGTTACAGAATCCGACAGCGAAATCGGCAAAATGTTATGAGTATTTAACTGCAAAACTGATGAACAAAGAATTGAATCAGGATGTAAAGAAGCGTGGAATGGCAGCTTTCTTTTCCCATCTTGTTACAGGGAAAAAATTAGGATAGGAGAGAGTACCGGTGTTAGAACAGTATATTCAGCCAGGGCAGCGTATTGAGTTGGAATCCGTTACCGGAATCGAAACGGATGGAAAAGCACAGCAGCTTAAAAAGGTTTATGGTTCTAAAATTTACGATGTGCTTTCGCAGGAACGCTTAGAGATATTGATGCCGTATGAGCAGAGAAAGTTAATCCTACTTCCTGTGAATTCGGAATATAGTGTGCTTTTTTATACGGATAACGGTATCTTTGAATGCCGGGCAAGAATCGTAGACAGGTATAAGTCAAATAATGTCTTTATCCTTGTTGTGGAATTGTTAACAAGCTTAAAGAAACATCAAAGAAGAGAATATTATCGTTATAATTGTGCCCTTGCAGTGGAATCACGAGAACTGGAAGAGGATGAAAAAGAGATTTGGGCGGACCCTGAGTTTGAGTTTAGAAATGATATTCCGATGCATCGGAGTGTCATTGTAGATATCAGCGGCGGAGGGTTACGCTTTATCTCCAATGCCAAGTATCAGGCAGGAATCCTGCTGTTTTGCAGGTATTGTCTGGAGCAGGTAAACGGAAGAAAGGTATATGAAGTGGTGGGAAAGATTTTAAGCGTACAGTCGGCGGAAAAAAGGCCGGGATGCTTTGAATACCGCATCCAATACCAAAATTTATCCAATAAACAAAGAGAAGAGATTATTCAGTATATTTTCCAGCAGGAACGAAAAAATCGTAAAAAGGAAAAAGGATTGTAATTCATGAAAAAAATTTTAGTAGTCGATGATTCTGCACTCATGAGAAGGGTGCTCTGTGATATAATTAATGCAGATGAAAGGTTTCAGGTGGTTGATGAAGCCAATAACGGTGAAGTAGCACTGAATCTTTTGCAAAAAAACACCTATGATGCTGTAGTTTTAGACGTGAATATGCCTAAAATGGATGGTATCGAATTATTAAAGGAGTTAAAAAAGCGAGGGATTAAAGCCAAGATTTTAATGGCAAGTACGGTTACCATGGAAGGTGCTAAGGTAACCATGGATGCGTTAGAGCTTGGAGCATTGGATTTCATTCACAAGCCTGATTGGGCATACCGGTGTAAATCGGACGAGTTTTCCGGTTCTTTCTTAAGTCTGCTGGATGCGGTCTGCAAGGCAAAAATTGTAGAAACATCCGTAAAAGCAGCCAGGGAAGCCGACTCTTCAAGGGAGACAATCGAAAAGCTTGTACGTAAGAGTTCCCAGAAGATTACCGGGAAACGGATTATTGCATTGGCATGTTCCACGGGAGGACCTAGAGCACTCCAGAGCGTTGTTCCTAATCTGCCGCAGGATATGAAAGCACCTATGGTACTTGTACAGCATATGCCGGTTGGTTTTACGGAATCTTTGGCAGCCAGACTGGATCACTTAAGCAGGGTGAAGGTAGTGGAAGCAAAAGAAGGGGAGGTTCTGGAAGACGGATGCGTATATATTGCAAAGAGCGGATTCCATATGAATCTGGTCAGAAAGGGTTCTGACATGGTGGTTCATTATACGGAGGAACCGACAAGAGAGGGCGTAAGACCTTGTGCCAATTATATGTATGAGTCTTTGGCAGACAGCTTCTATGATGAAGTAATCTGCGTGGTATTGACCGGTATGGGTGCGGATGGAACGGAAGGAATCGCTCATCTAAAGAAAAGTAAGAAAACATACGTAATAGCACAGGACGGAGACACATGTGTAGTTAACGGAATGCCAAAGAGCGTTGTGAAAGCAGGTCTTTCCGATGAGATTGTTCCATTGCCGCTGATTGCACAGGAAATAATTTTACACGTGGGGGTAAAGTGATATGGATGTTAGCCAGTATTTAGAGATTTTTATCGACGAAACAAAAGAACACCTTCAGAGTCTGAATACTTCGATTCTGGAACTTGAGCAGGATCCTTCCAATATGGATACTGTAAATGAAATTTTCCGTGCAGCCCATTCATTAAAGGGAATGGCAGGAACTATGGGATTTAAGAGAATGCAGGCATTAACACATGATATGGAAAATGTCTTCTCAGAAGTCCGCAATGGTACATTTTCAGTAACAGCTGAAATTATAGACGTATTATTCCAGTGTCTGGATGCGTTGGACGAATATTTAAATAATATCCAGTCAACGGCAGACGAAGGAACAAATGATAACGAAAGCCTGATTAAGGCATTAAATGTATTCTTACAGGGCGGGAAAGCACCTGCTAAGGAAGAAACAAAGGTGGCAGCTGCCAAGTCAGAACCAACAGGTAAGGATAAATGGAAAGAGCTTTCTTTAAATGAGTCACAGACTCATGTTTTACAGAAAGCAAAAGCACAGGGAATGAACGCAATCGGCCTTACCGTATATGTACAGGATACTTGTATCCTTAAGGCAGCAAGAGCATTCTTAGTGTTTAAGACATTAGAGGATATCGGAGAGATTATTGTATCGGTTCCGTCCACACAGGATATTGAAGATGAAAAATTTGATAAGGATTTCAGCCTTATTATCGTAACCAAGGAAAATGTGGAAAAGGCAATTGCCATGGCAAAGAGTGTTTCTGAAATTCAGGAAGTAACCGGCGGTGTGGTAGAGGTTCCGGAAGCAACTGAAGAAGAAGTAAAAGCCATTGAAACAGAAATTGCAGAAGCAAAGGTAGCAGAAGCTAATCCGAATACGCCTGCAAAGACAGAAGGAACAAAGGCTGTTGCCCAGAAGAAACCGGTTGTTAACCGTACTGTCCGCGTAGATATTGAAAAACTGGATGATTTAATGAATCTTGTCAGCGAGCTTATTATTGCAAAGAACTCTTTGGTTTCTGCTGCAACAGCAAAAGAAACCGGTTCTGACAATATGGCAGTAAACGAGCAGATTGAGTACCTGGAAGGTGTTACCACAAGTCTTCACGAATCCGTTATGAAGGTTCGAATGGTGCCGATTGAAACAGTTGTTAATAAATTCCCACGTATGATTCGTGACTTGTCTAAGAAATTGGGCAAGAGAATGGAATTATACATGACAGGTGAGGATACAGAGTTAGACCGTACCGTAGTAGATGAAATCGGTGATCCGTTGATGCATTTACTTCGTAATTCAGCTGACCACGGTATTGAAGATGATGAAAAGCTTCGTGTAGAAAGAGGAAAGCCGGCAGTTGGTTCCATCCACTTGAATGCATATCAGGATGGTAATAACGTAGTAATTGAAGTTAGGGATGACGGTAACGGTATCGATGTTTCTAAGGTAAAAGCAAAAGCGATTGAAAGAGGAACCATTACAGAAGAGCAGGCAGCGGTAATGACTGACAAGGAAATTATCAATCTCTTGTTCCTTCCAAGTTTTTCTACAGCAAAGACCATTTCCGATGTATCAGGAAGAGGCGTAGGTCTGGATGTTGTACGTTCTAAGATTGAGTCCTTAAGTGGTGAAGTAGAAGTTAAGAGTACACTTGGTGAAGGAAGTGTATGGACAATCCGTCTTCCTCTTACACTTGCTATTATCCAGTCACTTATGGTTATTGTCGGTGGTGAGAAATATGCGATTCCGCTTGGAACTATCCAGACATTGGAAAGCATTGCTCCTTCCGAAGTAAAATACGTTCAGCAGAAAGAAGTTATTAATTTAAGAGGAGATGTAATCCCGATTATCCGTCTTAATGAAGTTCTTGGCTGTGAATCTACCAAGGGTAAGGACGAAGAATTAGTTGTTGTTATTGTTAAGAAGGGCGATAGAATGGCAGGTCTTGTAATTGATGAATTAACAGGACAGCAGGAAATCGTTATTAAGTCACTTGGCAAGTATATTGGCAAAACTAAGGTCATCAGTGGTGCAACAATCTTAGGTGATGGTGAAGTTGCTCTTATCGTTGATCCGAATGCACTGATTTAAGGAGGATAACAACATGGATGAATTGAAAGTATATTCTGGAGTTACACAGTATATTAAAATAGAAATGGGCGAGGAAACTTTCGGAATTGATATTGGATATGTTGATAATATTCTTAGAATGCAGCGTATTACAAGAGTTCCTAATGTACCGGCTTACATAAAGGGTGTTATTAATCTGCGTGGTGAAATTGTGCCGATTATGAGCCTTCGTTTAAAGATGGGATTGGAAGAAGTAGAAGAAACCAAAGCCACAAGAATTATCATTCTGAAGATGGAACAGGTTGGTAAAGTCGGTTTCATTGTTGATTGCGTAAAAGAAGTAGTATCCATCAGTGAAGAACAGATGGAAAGTATAAAGTATGACAGCAAGGATGACACCACACATTTTGTCAACGCTGTTGGTAAGGAAGCAGATTCTATTATTTCTTTATTGGATTTAAACACAGTTGTTCTGGATAAGAGCAGCAAGGAGGAGAATGCATGAGTAATTTGACATTAGAACAAATGTCGACTACTTATTATGATGTATTAAAAGAAATTGGTAATATAGGGGCAGGGAACGCAACAACTGCCCTTGCCAGTTTGTTACAGAGTAAGGTAGATATGAAAGTTCCTCAGGTTATGATGTTGGAATTTAAGGATGTAGGGACTTTGCTGGGTGGAGAAGAACAGGAAATGGCTGCGGCATATCTTGGCGTAGAAGGTGATATTGACGGCAGTATCTTGTTTTTAATCAAAAAGGAAACTGCAATGATGATTGCCAAGAAGTTACTCGGTGATTATTGTAGTGATGAGCTTGGTGAGATGGAATGCTCCGCAGTAAAAGAAGTGTCGAATATTATTACAGGGTCATATCTGAATGCGATTGCTACATTAACCGGACTTACCATATATCCATCTGTTCCGGATTTAGCAGTGGATATGGCAGGGGCGATTTTAAGTGTGCCTGCGATTCAGTTTGGCATTATGGGCGATAAAATTCTTTTAATCCAGTCTCAGTTAACAAATGAGATTGAGATGGACGGATATTTTATCATGGTTCCGGAACCGGAATCTTATGTAAAAATATTAACATCATTAGGTATTCCGGTATAGATACTATACCGGATACCCATATCTTATTGTTGGGGATAGAGAACATGGAAATTAAAGTAGGAATGGCCGATTTGAATGTGTGCGAAAGTCCTGACAGTATCATTACACTTGGCCTTGGGTCTTGTGTAGGAGCCGTTTTATACGATCCGGCAGTGAAAAAATGTGGAATGGTCCACGTTATGCTTCCGGATAGTACAGCAATCGCAAACAATCAAAATGTGGCGAAATTTGCAGATACCGGTGTCGAAGAATGTCTTCGCAGAGTATTGGAAATCGGAGCCAAGAGAGAACGCCTGGTAGCTAAGATTGCCGGTGGGGCACAGATGTTTAGCATGAATACAAATAACCCTATGCTTCGCGTCGGGGACCGTAATGTTGACGCTGTGAAAAGAAAATTGGCAGAACTTAAGATTCCCGTTATTGCAGAGGACACCGGAGAGAATTACGGACGTACCGTAGTATTTTATCCGGAAACCGGTGAATATTTGATTCGTGCCATTGGCAAGGAGCCAAAAAAGATTTGATTTAGTAAGGATAGATAGAATAGGATGGACAGAACACTGAAAAAGCTGCCTCTGATTTTTATGCTTACAGCAGGGGCGGTAACCAGTATTATTACATATATTCTGCATTATGAAGGCAAAACGGCCTTGCTTATTTTGCTAGCTGTTTTGCTTTTGTTCTATATTATCGGACTTCTTTTCCAGAAAATGCTTAACACTTTTGAAGAAGAAATAGAGAAAAAGGAGCGGGAGCGTCTGGAAGAAGAAGGAAAAGTTCTGGAGAAAGGTTCGGAACAGTCCACTGAGAACAGTGTAAAGAATATGGGAGAACAATAGTATGGATGAAAACGCAAGAATGAGACTGTGGCAGGATTATGCCCGTACCAAGTCTGCAGACATACGTGAAAAACTCATATTGGAATATGCTCCTTTGGTCAAGCTGGTAGCAGGTCGGTTAAGCATGTATCTGGGATACAATGTGGAGTATGACGATTTGGTGAGCTATGGTATTTTTGGTTTGATTGATGCCATAGATAAGTTTGATTTTGGAAAAACCGTTAAGTTTGAGACATATGCCTCTTTGCGTATCCGTGGGGCAATTCTGGATCAGATCCGGAAGATGGATTGGATACCAAGAACCATCAGACAAAAACAGAAGCAAATTGACGCCGCCTGTAAAGAATTTGAACTGACACATGGAAGACAGGCGACGGATGCGGAATTGGCAGTCCAATTGGGAATTTCGGAAGACGAATATGTGGACTGGCAGTCACAGATGAAAGTAACAGGAGTGGTTTCCCTGAATGAATTTATGGAACAGGGAAGCGATGTTGCGAATAGAAAGGATAGCTCTTCTCATTTTGCACAACCGGATGAAGCGTACGAGCAGAATGAATTAAAAGAAGTATTAAAGGATGCATTAACGTTGCTGACAGAGAAGGAACGGCGTGTTATCGAATTGTATTACTATGAAGAACTGACACTAAAGGAAATCAGTTCTATTTTAGAGGTGTCCGAATCCAGAGTTTCCCAGTTACATACAAGAGCCTTGCAGAAGATGAAGGACAAGATGGGAAAATATATGGGTATTTTCAGTTGATGATTGAGTTATGAGAGCATGGGGATGATGTATGAACGCATACTATCAGGTAATTAACAGTGATATGGGAACCAGTTTACGTCTGGTACCGGCAACCGAAGGCGGAAAAGCAAGTATTGATGTGCAGGAAGTGATTGAGTACCTGACCATTCATAAAGTACCTTTTCAATTAAAGGAAGTGGGTGCGGCTGTGTCAGGGCTACGGGAAGAGACCGTTATTAAACTTTCTATGCAAAGAAGTCTTCCGATTCCGGAAAGTATGGTTGTTTCTGTCGCGGATATGAATATGACAGGATATTGTACATTTATTCCGCCATCCAGTGACGGAAAACGACTTACCAGGAGCGATATCGAAGCTTCACTTAATCATAAGAAAATTGTCTATGGAATCGATTCGGATGCCATAGATGCGTTTTTGGAAAACCCATCCTATAATACTCCTTTGGTAATGGCAAAGGGATTAGACCCGCGTCACGGAGAGGATGCCCGTATTGAGTATTATTTTAATACAGACTTAAAAGCAAGACCGACATTAAAGGAAGACGGAAGCGTTGACTTCTTTAATTTGAATATTATTAATCATTGTGAAAAGGATGAATTGTTGGCCAGACTGTATCCGGAAGACAGAGGAGATGAGGGCTGTGACATTTTGGGAAGCCGTATCAAACCCCGTACAGTCAAACACGATGTATTACGTTTTGGTAAAAACATCCGTATTTCCGATGATAAGACAGAATTGTACGCTACCGGAAGCGGAAGCGTTTCTTTGGTAGACGGCAGAGTATTTGTGTCTACCACAATGGAAGTGGAGAATGTAGATACTTCCACCGGTAACATTGAATTTGAAGGCGATGTGGTGGTAAATGGTAATGTATGTTCCAATTTTACCGTCAAGGCCAGCGGCAATGTAGAGGTACGTGGGGTAGTGGAAGGTGCTGATATTGAGGCCGGAGGAAATATTACCATTGCCCGGGGAATGAATGGAATGAGTAAGGGAACCTTACATGCCAGAGGCAATATTATTGCAAAATTTATCGAAAATGCCACGGCTCAGGCAAACGGATATATTGAGGCGGGGTCTTTGATGCACAGCAATATCATGGCAGGTACGGAAGTGCATGTAAACGGCAAACGAGGATTTATTTCCGGAGGACATGTGGCAGCAACCACCTTAATCGAGGGTAAGATTTTTGGTTCCGAAATGGGAACCGATACGGTAATTGAGGTTGGTGTCAGCCCGGTAGTAAAGAAACGATATAAGGATTTAATGGATCAGGAAGCGGACGATTACAGAATACTGGAAAGAGCTATCCCGATTTTAGAAGCTGCCAGAGACCGTTATCAGGCAGGAAAAGAGCTTACGGAAGCTCAGATTGAGAATGTGTGTAATCTTGCGGAAGTAGTGAAGGAGAAACGAATCACTCTTGCCCATATCCGTGAAGAGATTGACGAACTGGAGATGCTTATGACAGAAGAAAAGCAGGCTCAGGTTGTAGTAGGAAAAGTGGTATATCCGGGAACGAAAATCATTATTTCGGATGTGTCTAAGATTATTAAAGAAAGTTTACAGTACTGCCGGTTTATCCGTTACAAGGGTGATGTAACCATGGTAGGAATGAACTAGGGTGGAGAGATGAATTATGGCAATTAGTCCCCTTCTATTTAATGCAAGTGTATCTCGTATGCAGGATGTATCCATGATTAAGCATAATGAGGATGCAAAGGGAATGGTAGATCAGGCCAATTTCCAGAATACATTTCATAAAGAAATCGATTCCAAGGTAAATCAGGTTCATCAAAGCGATAATGCGGAAAACCGCAGAGAGAAGCACGATGCCAAAGAAAAAGGAAAAAATCAGTATGCCGGAGATGGCGGCAAGAACCGGAACAGGGATAAGGCGCCGGAGGATGGCAGAGTGGTTGTGAAGTCCCGGGGTGGATTTGATATGAAAGTATAAGAGTAAAGACAAGGGTGGAGAGGAAGAATGGAAGTACTTCAGGTGATTATTTTACTATTGGGAGCAATTATCTTTACGGTAAGCTTCTTTATTCCGGATAAACAGGTAAGTTCCAAGGAAATACGGGAAAAAGAAGAAAATGCCATTAAAGAGATTATTGAAAAGGAACTGTCGGGAATCCGTCAAAGAATTGATGAGGTTACAGAGGAAAGCATCGAACGTGCCAAAGATACAACGGAACGGCAGATGGATAGAATTACCAATGAGAAGATGATGGCTATCAATGAATATTCGGATACGGTTATGACAGAAATCCATAAGAATCATGAGGAGGCCGTATTCTTATATGACATGTTAAATAATAAGCATGCACAGGTAAAGACAACGGCAGCGGAACTGAATCAGACCATCAAGCTTTCCAAGCAGACACAGACAGCGGTAAAGAGTAAAGGGGCTGAGAAAGAGAATAAGGCAGCCGTTAAGGAAACCGGAAGCAAAAAGAAAGCAGAAGTAGTGGAACAAACACCGGAGGTGGTGGAGGATACTTCCTTTGAACCAATAGAGATAAAAGAAACAGCACCTGTTGTCGATACAACAGGGATTGAGATGATGTTCGCATCCGACAGCAGTGAATCCAACAGTAATGACCAGATACTGGAACTGCATAAGGCAGGCAAGTCCAATATGGCAATTGCCAGAGAATTGGGATTGGGAATCGGCGAAGTAAAGCTGGTTATCGATTTATTTGAGGGTGGAATGTAATGAAGATTCGTTATTATTTACGTGGTCTGGGAATTGGTATATTAGTTACCTCCATTTTCTTTCTGGTCTCAAATGGAAATGCCAACCAAACCATGACGGATGAGCAGGTAAAAGCACGTGCCAGAGAATTGGGTATGACAGAAAGTATGGTGCTTGCGGATCTTGCGGTAAAAGAAACAACAGAAGAAGCCGTAGAAGAGATTGTAGAATCGATTGTAGAAGAAGATACGGTTGAAGCAGGTACATTAGAAGAGAGCACGATAGAAGAAAGTGCTACAGAAGAAACAGCAACAGTTAAGGAAGAAGAATCTGTTTCTGAGGAGGAAGCATCTGTTCCTGAGGAGGAATCCTTGGAAGAAATGTCAGAGGAAGAGCCAAGCAGTGAAGCCGGGGAGAATGAACCGGTTAAAGAAGCAGAGGAAGAAGCAGGCAGCGCACCGAATACAGAGCCGGTTACCATTATGGTAAACAGGGGAGAAGGTTCGGATACGGTCAGCAGACGCTTACAGGAAGCCGGACTTGTTGCCGATGCTCATGAGTATGACAGATATTTAATGGCAAACGGATACGATAAGAAAATCGGTGCCGGTGAACATGTAATACCTGCAGGTGCTACATGGGAAGTAATTGCCAGAACATTATGTAATATGCAATAAAAAGAAAAAGTCAGGTCGGATACCTGACTTTTTCTTTTGGGGATATATGTGTAATACTAACTAAAAAGCTTGTTAAGCACAGCAGCAATATCATCCGGGTCAAATGGTTTTTGGATAAAATCGGATGCACCGAGCTTTAAAGACTCAATGACCTTGGCCTTCTGACCGGCAGCACTTACCATAATGACCTTTTGCTGCGGATATAATTCTTTAATCCTTTTTAAGGCTTCCAAACCATCCATAACCGGCATGGTAATATCCAATGTAACGAGGTCAGGGGTACAGCTGCGTAACAATTCTAAAATTTCTTCTCCGTTACCCGCTTCTCCGATTACCTCATGACCGGTCTCAACAAAAGCTGCTTTCAGCATTTTACGAAAAATTCTGGAATCATCTACAATCATAACTTTTAACATGGCTTTCTAACTCCTTTAGATGGAATGCTTTGTGTCAAGTGTAAATATTACAGTAAGTTCCTTGTCAAATACGACTACCGGAATGCAAAGCAGGGAATCTGCCTTTAATACGCCCGGTTCCATATGGTATTCCGGAACGCGCATATCTAAATCCACGTCTTCCTGACTTAATCTGGTTGCAAACATACCGTTAATGCAGTTAATCAATTCACATAATGCATCCAGACAATCTTCGTCTTCGTTAATGTATTCCGTACCGGCAAAGCCGATAGCAGTTGCTTTTAAGGTATCCATGTCGCCGCGGAATGCAGTTAAAAGGGAATGTTCCCCAAACAACTCCTGAAGGCTGATATAAGTATATGGGATTTCTTTCGTAAAATACGGCTGTTTGATGTATACTCTGTGGTCTACCAGACGGTATAAGGTTCTGAGCATAATACCACATAAGGAGACAAGAAGCTCCGGCTGCTTGTATAAGAAGATAGGAACAATGTTTTCCACCTCGCAGCTCTTAAGGTTTTCGATGTCACCAAGAGTTAATGAGTGATCCTTGCGGTACTGCTCCAAGGAAGCATTGATTTCTTCCATGGTAAGACAGCCATGGTCTACAATTGCTTGAACAAATGTAAGGAAAGCGTTGCCCTGAAGGTCTAAAAGGCGTTCTACCTGTTCAGAGGTAAGGAAACCATTCTCAACAGCAATGTCACCAAACTTTTTGTCATAAATTGCCTGGAGCTGATTTACCTCTTCGGCTTCGTCAATACTAAGCATTTTTTCGGAAACGGCAATAACACCAAGACGGGCTCTGCGTTCTTCCTTTGTGGAAAAGATTACTTCTACGTTCTGTTCTGATAATTTACCCATCTCTACAAGGTACGCTGCAAATATTCGATCAAACATGATAAAATCCCTTTCGTAACGGTCGTATGAATAGTTGGAAAAATATTCTGAAAAAATATCGTCCAAACACTATTATTATAAACGTTATTAGGAAAATAAGCAAGAAAATGAAAGGAAACAAAAGACAATAATGTATATAAATGGGGAAAAAACATGGTAAAACTATGAAAAACACTTGATAATAAAGAAGGGATATGCTAAAATTCATCTGTTGTAAAGAAAACACGTATGCGGATGGTCTGTTGGTGCCTCTTTAACGCGGAGGAAACAGAAATGTGCAGGAGAACATGTTACAGCAAAATAGCACATCCTGCAAGGGAAGTATACGGACGATTTTAACCAAATGGAGGTAAAGAACATGAGCGTTATTTCAATGAAGCAGTTATTAGAAGCAGGTGTTCATTTTGGACATCAGACAAGAAGATGGAACCCTAAGATGGCTCCATACATCTTCACAGAGAGAAATGGTATCCACATCATCGACTTACAGAAATCTGTAGGTAAAGTAGATGAAGCTTACAAGGCAGTATTTGATATTGCTAACGAAGGTGGCACAATTCTTTTCGTTGGTACAAAGAAGCAGGCTCAGGATGCTGTTAAGACAGAAGCAGAACGTTGCGGTATGTACTACGTTAACGAAAGATGGTTAGGTGGTATGTTAACAAACTTCAAGACAATCCAGGGTCGTATTGCAAGATTAAAAGCAATCGAAACTATGGCTGAAGACGGAACATTCGACGTTCTTCCTAAGAAGGAAGTTATCCAGATTAAGAAGGAATGGGAAAAATTAGAAAAGAACCTTGGCGGTATCAAGGATATGACAAGAGTTCCGGACGCTATCTTCGTAGTAGATCCTAAGAAGGAAAAGATTTGTGTACAGGAAGCTCATTCACTTGGTATTACATTAATCGGTATCGGTGATACAAACTGTGATCCGGAAGAATTAGATTACGTTATCCCGGGTAACGACGATGCTATCAGAGCCGTTAAATTAATCGTTTCTAAGATGGCAGATGCTGTTATCGAAGCTAACCAGGGTGGCGAAGTTTACACAGAAGAAGTTGTTGCGGAAGCAGCTGCAGAAGCAACAGATATCGAAGAAGTAGCAGAAGCATAAAACACATTCAATTTAATGGAGGATACAGATATGGCAATCACAGCAGCAATGGTTAAAGAATTGCGTGAAATGACTGGTGCAGGTATGATGGATTGTAAGAAGGCTCTTACAGAAACTAACGGTGATATGGATGCAGCAGTTGAAGTATTGAAAAAAAGCGGTGCGGCTAAGATGGAAAAGAAAGCCAGCAGAATCGCAGCTGAAGGTATTGCGCGTGTTGCAGCTAATGATAATACCGCAGTAGTAGTTGAAGTTAACTCAGAAACAGACTTCGTTGCTAAGAACGAAACATTCCAGGAATTTGTACAGGTAGTAGCAGATAATGCCCTTGCTTCCGGTTTAGAAGGTGGAGCAAACGGAGAAGATATCGAAGCAGTTCTTGAAATGAATGGTTTAAAAGAACTTCTTGTTGAAAAGACAGCAACAATCGGAGAAAAATTATCCGTTCGCAGATTTGCAAAGGTGACAGGAGATTGTGTAGCATCTTATATCCATGCAGGCGGAAAGATTGGTGTATTAGTAGCCGGAACCGGTGCAAGTGATGATGCAGCAAAAGAAGCTCTTACTAATGTGGCTATGCAGATTGCAGCTATGAATCCACAGTATATCAGCAGAGCAGATATCTCCGCTGAAGAAATCGAAAAGATGCGTGAAATCACAATCGACAGCGCATTAAATGATCCTGCATCTCTTCCAAAGCCTATTCAGAATGAATTATATGCTAAGGTAGAAGCAGATAAGTTATTTACAGAAGAAGACCTTGCAATCCTTGCTGAAAAGAAGAACGACAAGTATTTATATAACTTCTTATCAAAAGAAGCAATCGCTAAGCTTGCAGAACTTGCTTTAGCAGGAAAAGCAACATATGTTGAAAACAAGATTTTCTCAGGTCTTGTAGAAGGACGTATTTCTAAGCAGATTAAAGATATCAGTCTTCTTGACCAGACTTATGTAAAAGCAGAAGATGGTAAGCAGACAGTAGCTAAATACTTGGAAGCTGTAAACAAAGCTCTTGTTATTGCTAAATTCGTTCGTTTTGAAGTTGGCGAAGGAATGGAAAAGAAGAACGAAGATTTCGCAGCAGAAGTTGCAGCACAGATGGCTAACGCTTAATAGGTTTTACAAACTCCGGAAGTTTTCTTCCGGAGTTTTTTTGTCCGGATATGAGGATGGAAGTGGTGGGAACAGCAAAAGAAAAAGCCCTTGGATTATCCAAGGGCTTTGTTGTCCGAAGAGAAACTATAAACGGAATTTGCTTACAAGTTCTTCTAACTGTTCGGCTAATGTAGATAACACTTCTGTGTTTTCAGATACATGAGCCATATTTTCTGTTTCTTCATTTACAATAGAAGTAACGTCTGTAGCAACATTTAAGTTGTCCTGAATGGTATCATCAATATCCTTAATAGCAGTTACGACAGCATCAATCATGTTAGCAAGCTGTTCCAATTTGGTATGGATATCACCAACATCCTGGCTAACGGTAAGAGTACCGGATTTGATGTCATTAAAATTAACCTGCAATTCATTGGCAAGGGAGTTACCCTGCTGAAGCTTTTCAAGACCTTGTTTCATCTTGCTGTTCATTTCATGGGAATTGTTCTGAACATCATTGATAATATCACCAATCTGGGCTGCAGCCTTCTGGGTATCATCTGCAAGATTACGGATTTCGTTGGCAACAACTGCAAAACCACGTCCGGCTTCTCCGGCTCTGGCAGCCTCAATAGAAGCATTCAGAGATAATAAATTGGTCTGGGATGAAATCTCGGTAATGGTATTCAGGATGTTGTTCATCAAAGAAGCCTTGTCAGACAGAGTAGAAGCAGTATCTGCTACTTCATAAATAACCTGGTTAACTTCTTCTAACTGAGTCATATATTCCTGAAGGTTATGGTCACCGGATGTAGCAAGGTCCATAGCATTTTTGGCATTGTCATTAATGCGGTCTGCACGTTCTACAATATCGGTAGAAATATCGCGGATGGCTTCTGCCTGTTCGATGGATTCCTGAGATTTGTCTCCGGCAATACCAATCTGTGATTTCATGCCTTCCATCTGTTCAGAGATATCAAAACTCATCTTTGTGTTCTGGGCAATGTTGTCATTTACTTCTTCCGAAGACATCCGGATTTTGTCTCCCACATCGGAAACTTTACCGATAATCTCACGGATGTTGTCAATCATTGTATTGAAATGTCTTGCAAGGGAAGCGAACTCATCCTTAGTACGTAATGTCACATGTTCTCCGGAAAGATCACCCTCTGCAACACTATTTGTTTTATCCTTTAACTTATTAATCGGATTCACAATTTTGCTTCGTAACAGAAGTAATGAAATGATACAAATAACAAGAATCGCAATAAATAAGGTAATGGTCACGACTAACATATTATGGAAGTCTTCCGTAATGGTCTCCTGTACAATAGCACTTCGGTCAATTTCCAGCTCTAATAAAGTATCACAAGCATTAGCGATGATATCTGCCGTACTCTTGAATGTGATGGATAACTCTTCCGCAGCAGGAGTATATTTTCCGCCACCCATATCCAAAATCTCGGTATTGATTGCTTTGTAGTCTTCCAAACGTTTTTTTAGTGCTTCTGCCTGCTGGCGGTTGGAAGAATATACAACGTCGGAACCGATGTTATTGATGATGGCAGCGGAATTTTCAATCATTTCATCAATAAGTCCGTTCTCATCATTGGTAGGAGCTGTGTCACGGAGACAGAGCTTGCTGACACGTAATGCCTGCTTGCTGCTTTCGGCTTTGATGTCATTAAGATAGAATGTATTTTCCAAGATGCCGTTGTACTGATCCCTGAAATCAATGGTTCTTACTAATAAGAACAGAATAACGGCGGCAAATCCTACCATAACAAGCGAGAAAGTAAGAATAATACGTTTGCTGATGCTGACGCTGAATCCAAGTTTATCGCTCAATGCTCTCAGCTTGGCAAAAAACGGATTTGGCTTTCTTGGCTTTTTGACCTTGGCAGCCTTTGTTGTCCCGTCTTTTTTGGTGAATTTTGGCAACTTAGGCAGCTTTGGCAGCTTCGGTAGCTTGAATTTCATAATTAACCCTCCAATATCTAGATTGTATATATTTTACAATAAAATGCTATTTATGGCAAGAAAATACATACTTTTTGTTGAAAAAGTGCGGTGTTTGCAGGGAAGTAAAAAACATAACAAAATTCCTATTTTTTTCTTTTCAATAAGTGAGATTTTCATTATAATGGTACGTGAGATAAATTGTGATCATGCAGAGGGGAATCTGGTGACCATAATCCCCTGCGGGGAATACAAAAAAAGTGAGGAATAAATGATGAGAGTTTATTGTGGAAAAGATTATGAAGAAGCAAGCAAAATTGCAGCAAATTTAATTGCAGCACAGGTAATTATGAAACCGGACTGCGTACTTGGTCTTGCAACCGGCTCGACCCCTATCGGTACATATAAATGTCTGGTTGAGAAGTACGAAAAGGGAGAATTGGATTTTTCAAAGGTTAAGAGTGTAAATCTGGATGAATATCGGGGACTTTCTCCGGAGAATGACCAGAGCTACCGTTATTTTATGAATGATAATCTGTTTCATCACGTGAATATTGATAAAGCAAATACAAGTGTCCCGGACGGTTTGGAAGCAGACGCAGAAGTGGCATGCAAAAAATACGATGAGATTATTGCACAGTCAGGTGGTGTGGATCTCCAGCTTTTGGGTATCGGTCATAACGGACATATCGGTTTTAATGAGCCGGCAGATTCTTTTGCAAAAACAACCAATTGTGTAAAGCTGGCCCAGAGTACCATCGATGCCAATGCCAGATTCTTTGCTTCCATCGATGAAGTTCCAAAGGAAGCATACACCATGGGAATCGGCACAATTATGCAGGCAAAATGCGTTCTTGTACTGGCTACCGGTGCAGGCAAGAAGGAAATCGTTAAAAAATCATTTTTGGGTGAGGTGACTCCACAGGTTCCGGCTTCTATTTTACAGTTCCATCCTAATTTCATCCTGGTTGGGGACAGAGAAGCTTTAGGAAATGATTTTGA
Organism: Lachnospiraceae bacterium; assembly: GCA_045531685.1. Classification (GTDB taxonomy): domain Bacteria; phylum Bacillota; class Clostridia; order Lachnospirales; family Lachnospiraceae; genus RGIG8767. The sequence continues at coordinate 28,347 of JAZSEL010000139.1, forward strand.
TGCATATTTATAGGATGTAATACATCTTTATGAGGGTATAACAATAAGGAGAGGGAAAAGAAAGATGAAAGCAATGGTACTTAATAAATTTAAGGAATTGTATGGGGATACAGAAGGGGTTAATGTATATTTTGCCCCGGGACGTGTAAATATGATTGGAGAGCATACGGATTATAATGGTGGTCATGTGTTTCCGTGTGCGTTATCCATTGGTACATATGCGGCAGCAAGAAAAAGAAAAGACAGCAAGCTGACATTTTATTCTATTAATTTTGAAAATGCAGGCATTATTGAGTCAGACATTAACCGGATTAAGCCGGAGGATGCAGCTGGCTGGACCAATTATCCGAAGGGAGTAATGTGGGCGTTTGCAGAGCGTGGGATGAAAATGGACTGCGGTATGGATTTTGTTATTTACGGCAATATTCCAAATGGCTCCGGTTTGTCATCCTCTGCTTCTTTGGAAGTGCTTACCGGTTATACCTTACGTGACTTATACGGATTTGATGTGAGTAATACGGATATAGCATTAATCGGACAGTATTCAGAAAACAACTTCAATGGTATGAACTGTGGTATTATGGACCAGTTTGCATCTGCCAACGGTAAAAAGGACCATGCGATTTTCTTAAACACAGCGGATTTGTCTTATGAGTATGCACCATTGGTATTGGAGGATGCCAAGATAGTGGTTACCAACAGCAATGTAAAACATTCCCTTGTTGGTTCCGAATACAATGTAAGAAGAAGTGAATGTGAAACAGCGTTGAAGGAATTACAGGAAGTAATTGCGATTCAGACCTTGGGCGATTTAAGTGAAGAAGAATTTGAAGCAAATAAGGCCGCAATAAAAGACCCGGTACGTGTGAAACGTGCAAAACATGCGGTATATGAGAATCAGCGTACCATTAAGGCTGTGGAAGCATTAAAGAAGAACGACATAGCGTTATTTGGTCAGCTGATGAACGCTTCCCATGTGTCCTTACGTGATGACTATGCCGTTTCCTGTGAGGAAATTGATGTTTTAGTAGAAGAAGCATGGAAAATTGAGGGCGTAATCGGCTCCCGTATTACCGGTGGCGGTTTTGGAGGATGCACCGTCAGCATCGTAAAGAATGATGCGGTGGAGGAATTTAAAGATAAGCTGGGAAAAGCTTATAAAGAACGTGTGGGAAAAGAAGCATCGTTCTATCTGGTAGATATCGGGGACGGTCCTTGCAAGCTGTAAGGTGTTTTCCCCGCAGAAACAGAATCT
>JAZSEL010000110.1:0-18948 GCA_045531685.1 Lachnospiraceae bacterium
CAGAACGACATGGCTACGATCCGACTTTTTGCACCGATTAATGCTTTACCAACCGGTGATTCGTTGGAAATCTTGCCCTTTAAGCTGTTTGCTTCTGTAGAACCAACAATCTTGTATTCACATTCTTCATTGTATTCTACATCTAAAACCTTAACGCGGCAGCCGATGTTGATTGTTTCAAGGTCAACTTCCTCTTCCACAATAACTTCTGCATTCTTTAAGATTTTCTCCAACTCTTCAATTCTTGCTTCGATGTCACGCTGCTCATCCTTAGCTGCATCGTATTCGGCATTTTCGGATAAGTCACCCTGCTCTCTTGCTTCCTTGATTTTCTGTGCAACTTCCTGTCTTTTGTTAACTTTCAAGTCCTGGAGTTCGTCTTCATATTTCTTCAAACCTTCATAGGTCAGAATATTCTTCTTTTCTTCCATCTTTATTCCCTTTCCTTCTCCAAATGTTCTTATTTATTACCTGAAATGTAATACCCTCATTAACTACGGCATTATACCGATTTTTTACTATATTGTCAAGGAAAATGGGGATGCTTACATAGGCAAAATGCATTCTTTTTTTTGAAACCGGGCAAAAAAAATCATTATCATAACAAAAATCCAAGAAAAAACTGTTTTGCGGAATCTGATAAAACAGATTTCCTCTGATTTTTTCTAAGAAATTGTCGTAGTTCTCCCCCTCTGTAAACCTCTCATGCTTCTTTTCTTTCCCGGCAATTACCACTGCCGGGACCTCTCCGGTTATCCGCCTGATATAGCGGGCAAATTCTTTATATTTGGTAAACAGAATCCCTACCAGCCCGTTTTCTACCTCTATCCGTTGCAATACTTCCTCGTAGGCAACGGGGTTTGTCGTAAAAATTGTCAGATAGTTCTTATCATTCACCAAATCAGGCAACCATTCCGGCAACAAGGGTTCTCCCATATCCACCACAATTAATTGCTCTTTCCGGTTAAGCATTTGGGAAAAATACTTCCACATCCCACTCCATACATTCCTTCTATAAAACGGATGTATCCAATATGAAAACTCTCTTTGGTCATCCGAAATCCGTATGAAATCGGAATCAAACTCCTTCTCCCCGTATCTTTCATACACCCATAACCGGATATCCTCATCCAAATCCTCGTCCAAAACAGAATGTAACCGCATCATAGCGATGCGGTCATATTGATTCCATTGATACCATTTCCGTTTGGGAAACTCATATTTTAAATTAGCTGCACTACAAGCTATTAGTATCTTTTCCATACCCCATTTGTATGCATGCCGGCAACAAAATATACCTGTTCCGTACCCATCTGCACACGAGAAGCTTATGCCATTTCCTTAATTTCTTCCAGACGTTTCTTTGGCAATTCTTCCTGATAAGCAAGGCTAAGCAATGCCTGTGTCTCATTTGCCCCATTGTAAAACCATATGGATGCTTCTGTAAAATCATTCCTGACAAAATAATATTCGCCCAATTCATAACACATTTCGCTACAGCTATCCATGGCAGTAGCTTTTAATGCATATTTGAAAAATTCTGCGTCATTTCCCGTAAGGCGGTACCATCTGGCAAGGACGCATGCTGCCTGCTTTAATTCATCCACATCCGTGGTACTCTCTACCCAAGCTTTAAAAAACGGCTCTGCCTTCTTTAAATCAGAAAGTTCACCCGTAATATACAGTTCCTTGGCATATATTTCACGAAGACGCTTGGATAACGGTTCTTGCTGTTCTACCATCTTGGCAAAAATCTGTAAATCCCTGCTGCCATGATTTCCGTGAGGCTTATGAATAATCTCAATATCGCTGTCATACACAACAGGCTCCAGTGCCACAGCCTCATGAATCCTTTCCTGCCATACAAATTGACGCACGCGTTTATACAGCTTTGGGCGGTATTCCTTATCAAAGCTATAAATCGTATTATTTTCCAACTGATTGCAATAATACATCTGAACAATTTCTATTTCAGGCAAAAGGACCTCTTTTAACTGTAAAAACTTAGTCCGGTTTTCCTCATCCAGCCTCTCATCTGCATCTGCACTATAGATATAGTCCATACTCGCCTTGGAAAATGCAAAATTTCTGGCTGCAGAGAAATCATCCACCCAGACAAAGTCATACACCTTATCCGTGTACCTTGCAGCAATCTCCTTTGTCGCATCCGCAGAACCCGTATCCACGATTACTATTTCATCTGCAATCCCCTGCAGGCAGTCCAGACATGCCGCCAGATTCTTTTCTTCATTTTTTACTATCATGCAAACACTGATTGTCATATGATATCCTCCTCATATGTTTTGCCGTATTTGTTGTACGCCCTATTACATCCTATACGAATACCTTCTCCATAATCGCTAAAATATCTTCCATGGTCTCCATCTCATTCATTTTAGCACGCAGTTTACAGGAATTCGGATATCCTGCGCTGTACCAAGAAATATGCTTCCGCATCTCCCGGATAGCAGTATATTCTCCCTTATACTGAATCGAGAGGGTCGCATGCTTGATAATTGCATCCTTTATCTCCTGTGGGGTTGGCTTGTCACATTTTTCGCCCGTCGCAAAATAATGGGACAATTGCTTGAAAATAAATGGATTTCCCTGTGCTGCCCGTCCAATCATTATCCCGTCACAGCCGGTATAAGTAAGCATTCTTTCCGCACTTTCTTCGTCCACCACATCCCCGTTTCCGATAACCGGAATCTTTACCGCATCTTTTACCTTAGCAATAATATCCCAGTCTGCCTTTCCGGAATAATACTGTTCTCTGGTTCTTCCGTGCACCGCAACCGCTGCTGCCCCGCAGTCTTCCGCGATTTTGGCTATTTCCACCGCATTGATATTTTCCTCATTAAAACCTTTCCGAATCTTAACCGTAACCGGCTTATGGATGGCTTTTACCAATGAGGTTACAATCTCGCCTACCAATTTGGGATTTTTCATAAGGGCTGAGCCTTCGTGGTTATTCACCACCTTGGGCACCGGACATCCCATATTCACATCCAAAACAGAAAACGGTCTTTCCTCAATCCGTTTTGCCATTTCTCCCATGATAACCGGGTCGGAACCAAATAACTGTAAGGACACCGGTCCCTCGTCCGGATGAATCTCCATTAATTGGTCTGTATTTTTATTATTATAATATATGGCCTTAGCGCTAATCATTTCCATGCACACTAAGCCCGCTCCCTGTTCTTTACACAATAAACGAAAAGGCAGGTCCGAAACACCTGCCATTGGAGCCAGTATAATATTATTCTCTAACTCAACATTTCCGATTTTCAATTTGCTCATAGTTACTCCGCCTCTGCAAGCAACTCGCTCACATCTTCATGAAGGAATAATACTCTATAATAGAGTGATAAAGACTGCAATAACTCTTGTTTGGTATCCCGAATCTTACGCACCAATAAGCCACTACCGATTTCGTCATATAAATAGTCTTCCGGAGCGGCGTCGGTTTCAAGCTCTAAGGTTCCGTCTTCTTCAAAACAGATGGTAAAAATTCCGCCCACTTCTTCGGTAAAAAGAACACAGATAATGTGGAGTTCTTCTTTGATGGACTCCGGAATCTTATCAAATTCTTTATTAAAATAGTATTTCTTTTCATAGGCATTTGCGCCGCATAATACAACTTTTTCAGTAGCCATACCCAAATTGGTTCTCCTGATTATCCGTTTTTGTTCTATCTCATAGTCCATGCTTACACATATCCGTACAACCCGCGCACAGACACTTCTCCCGCATAAACCACTTCTATTTTACCATCCGGCACCTCTACCAGCAACTCCCCGTTTTCGTTAATTCCTCTGGAAATCCCGGAATACTCTCCCTGTGGGTCCAACACCCTCACTTCCGTATTCAGACTTACCAGCCATTCATTGTACTGTTTTACCAATTGCTGCAAAGCACCTGTTTGTAAAAATAGTTCGTAATATTCCTCAAATGCAATCAAAACACATTCCAGAATCTCTTCTCTGTTAAAATCCATTCCTTTTTGCAAAGAAAGGGATGTGGCACTCTGCGTTAATTCTTCCGGAATATTTTTCTGATTTACATTAATTCCGGTGCCTACTACAACAGAAGCTATTCCGGTCCCGTCCATATTCATTTCGGTTAAAATTCCACAAACCTTCTTCCCATTTATTACCACATCGTTGGGCCATTTAATTTTTGCATCAAAGCCATATTGTTCCCGCAAAACCTTAGATACGGCAAGTGCCATTAATAAAGTAATCTGCGGTGCTTTCTCCGGCGACAACTGCGGTCGGAGCAATACAGAAAACAAGAGATTCTCACCGGCATTTGCCTGCCAACTCCGGCCACGTCTCCCGCGTCCCGCAGTCTGCATATCGGCACAAACCACTACACCCTCTGCACTTCCTTCTTCAGCCAAACGCTTAACATCCAGACTTGTGGAATCAGTAATTACCTTATGGAAGAATTCTTTTCCCAGCCACCTTGTGGGAAAAGTGTTTTTTTCAAACATCCGAATGTATCCTCTTATTTCTCATTTCTATGCTACATACGCATTCCCATTATTCAAACTTTGCCCCCAAGGTGGCAGCAATGACTGCTTTAATGGTATGCATACGGTTTTCTGCCTCATCAAATACGATAGAAGCTTCTGATTCAAATACCTCATCCGTTACTTCCAATTCATCAAAACCAAACTGTGCTCCCTTTTCTGCACCAATCTTAGTCTTAAGGTCATGAAAAGCAGGTAAACAATGCATAAACTTGGCATTTTCACCGGCACGTTTCATAACATCTGCGGTTACCTTATATGGGGTTAAATCTTTGATTCTTTCTTCCCATGCTTCATCCGGCTCACCCATGGATACCCATACGTCTGTGTATACCACGTCCTGATTGGTAGTACCTGCAATAGGATCCTCTGTCAGAGTAATGGTTCCGCCATGTTCCTTGGCAATTTCCTCACACTGCGCTACCAATGCAGGGTCCGGGAAATATTTCTTATTCGAACATAGGGTTAAGTGCATACCCATTTTGGCACAGGTAACCATCCACGAATTTGCCATATTGTAACGGGCATCGCCCATGTATACCAAACGGATACCTTCAATTTTTCCAAAATGTTCACGGATAGTGAGAAGGTCTGCTAACATCTGTGTTGGGTGAAATTCATTCGTAAGACCATTCCACACCGGTACTCCCGCATACTTCGCCAACTCTTCTACAATATCCTGTTCAAATCCACGATATTCGATACCTTCGTACATCCGGCCAAGTACTCTTGCTGTATCTGCAGTACTCTCCTTTTTACCAATCTGTGATGCATCCGGCTCCAAATATGTAGTTCCCATTCCCAAATCGTGGGCTGCCACTTCAAAAGAGCAACGGGTTCTTGTACTGGTCTTTTCAAAAATAAGTGCAATGTTCTTACCTTCCAGAACATTCATGCGCTCACCTTTTTTCTTTTTCTCTTTCAGCATTGCTGCCAGGTCAAGCAAATACAGAATCTCCTCTGTCGTATAATCCAACAATTTCAAAAAATGACGTCCTGTAAAATCCATAATAAATTCCTCCTCATACGCTGAAATATGTGCGACGCGCCTTTCTATTGTTATAAACAAATATAGAGTTTCGCAAGCGAAACTCCCAATGCCTATCGCATAGTTTTTGCATAAATATACAAATTCACACCTTCATATTCTGCATGTTTTTCCGCAAAATAAAAAGATATGCCCCTATTATACGGTGCATATCTTTTTATTGCAAGAATCAATTAACAAACTATCAAAAGTTTATAAATATTCCTTATTTCATCACTTCTTTGATTCCGGCTGCAATACCTGCAATCCCCTGAATCTCAGATGGAATAATAATCTTATTAGCCGGACCGTTAGCCGCTGCCTTGAATGCCTCTAATGACTGTAATTTAAGAACCGCTTCATCAGCTCCTGCTTCTTTTACCAAACGGATACCTGCAGCTTCTGCTTCTTTCACAAGGCGGATACCTTCTGCTTCTGCCTCTTTTACCTTACGGAGAGCTTCTGCCTGACCTTCTGCTTCACGGATACGTTTTTCTTTTTCTGCCTCTGCACGTAAGATAGCGGACTGCTTTGCTGCCTCTGCTTCCAAAATAGCAGATTCCTTCTTACCTTCTGCAACCGTAACGCTCGCCTTCTTCTCACCTTCTGCACGGGTAACGGCTTCACGACGTTCACGTTCTGCCTTCATCTGTTTTTCCATGGCATTCTGAATCTCTGCCGGAGGAATAATGTTCTTTAATTCCACACGGTTAACCTTGATTCCCCATGGGTCCGTTGCAATGTCCAAGGATGCACGCATCTTGGTATTGATGGTCTCACGGGATGTTAATGTCTGGTCAAATTCCAAATCACCGATAATATTACGAAGAGTTGTAGCTGTTAAATTTTCAATTGCCATAATCGGATTCTCAACACCATAAGTATATAACTTAGGGTCGGTAATCTGATAGAACACAACGGTATCAATTCTCATAGTAACATTATCTTTTGTGATAACCGGCTGTGGTGCAAAGTCTACAACCTGCTCTTTTAATAACACTCTCTTAGCTACCTTATCAATAAATGGAGCTTTAAAATGAAGACCTACGGACCATGTACTCTGATATGCTCCAAGTCTTTCTACTACATATGCCTGTGCCTGAGGTACAATCTTGATACATGATAATACTACCCAGATAATTAATGCCAAAATAATAATTGCTGCTATTGCTCCGCCCATTTTACACTTCCTCTTTTCTTTCTTCTACAATTAATTTTACACCATTGATAGCCACAATATGCACTACTGCGCCTTCCGGAATCGTAACATCATCTGCTGCAGACCTTGCCGTCCACTCCATTCCGTTAACCGTTACCTGCCCTGTTGCCTTAAGGTTATTCACCTCACCTGTTACAATGGCTTTCTTGCCGACAATGCTCTCTGCATTCGTCTTGACCCTGTCCACATTAAAGTACCGTACTGCAATTGGTCTTGTGAAAACAATTAACACAAGCGACACCACGATGAATGCGGCAATCTGTACATAGGATGGTAAATTTAATGCTGCAAGAATCGCAGCTACCAATGTACCGCCTGCAAACCACAATGTGGTAAGTCCCATGGTGGCAACTTCAATCACTACAAACGCTACTAAGAGGACAACCCATACTAAAATCCAGTTCATAATGTCACCCCTTTTCAAATTGACAATATCATACAACACTTTTCCCTCTTTCACAATACAACAGTCTCTATTTTAAGAAAGTTTTCACACATTTATCCTCTTTTCGTAATAATATCCACTACTCCTTATTTAACAAAAAATCCGCACTGTGAATACTCACAATGCGGATATCCATTTCTTTTATTTACCAGAAAACATGGTCTTGAATTACCAGACCTTCTCTATTACCGGCACGTCTGAAGTGTGTCATGGTGCCTACATTGGTGGCACCGGCAATTGCTTCTCTCGCTGCCTGTAAACAAGACGGGTCAACACCCTTTTCCAGCTGTCTTTCAACTTTACCGTTACCGGCCGGTGTAAACTGGCCGGAAGCATAAATAACACCGCCTATGGTGTCCGGATAAGCTGCACTTCTTACGCGGTTCATAACGACTGCCGCCACAGCAAGCTTACCTTCGTAGCATTGGTTACCTGCTTCACACTGTACCAAAGCTCCCAACAAAACATCGTCCGTAGTTCCTACGGCTACCGCACCAAGATTCGCAATCAGCTTCGCCTTTTCTTCCTGCTCCTTCTTTTTACGTTCCTTGATTTCTTCGTATGTTTCGCCTTTATCTACTAAAAATTCCGTACTGACAAACTCCGAACTGATATAGCCCAATTCTCCTTCAAATTCAATAGCTACCCAGTCCTCCGTCGTTTCTTCTACAATCGCTTCCACGGTATCATTTTTCTGAATCAGTCCCCAGATTCCGGCTTCTTCACTCGGCTCCTTACGAACACGTAGCGCATCTGCATTTACCGTAGCAAGTGTTCTTCCTACACTCTCTGCAAGTTCTAAAGCCTCTTCATCAAACAGAAGATATTCATTACTTGCCCAACCTATTAGGTTACCTGATTTAATTTTCGTCCAGCCCTCTGCACGTTCGAGAATTTCCCCTCCGCAGTCGGCATACATCAATCCGACTTTTTCAGACTCTTCACTTGCTTCTGCTCTTACATTAAGGGAATTCTTTACATCCGCCATAACAAGACTGGACCGGGGTTCGTCTTCCTCTTCCTCTCCCGTACTTCTCTCGTCAGGAGATGCTGTGGCAATTTCTTCAAACCCTTCCAGTACCTCTGCCGCGCCGACATTAAGCTCAATAACATTGTCATTGCTACTTGCCATGACAGGAATATTTCCCATAAGTGACAATGAGCCAACACCCATTGCAACTCTTGTAAGAACTCGAAGCAGTCTTTTCTTTCTGCTATTTGTTCCCATATCATTGCCTTTCCGACATGATTACTCACGTCCGCATTCAAATGCGATATTTTGCTTTCTTTAGTATATTTCAATTCAATTAAAAATATTACAAATTTATTACGACGTTCGGGGCTATAGTACCAAAGTATTTCCAACTTGTCAAGTTTGCCCCCACTTGTACTCTCTTCACGCGCTCCAAGGAAACCTTCTCCCCCACCAGCCGCCGGGTCCCAGCCCTCCCACAGCCCGGGGAAATGGGAACAAGTCAGGTACTGCAAGAACAGCTAAGCCCATCCCGAAAAGTACCAAACAACGCACCTAATAGAAATAAACTCGAGGGCAGCTACGGAAAGAAATCTTTCGAATACCTTTAGACAATTGTGTGAACATCTTAGCGGATTTCCTCTTTCCAATCAGCCGCGGAAAGGATGTCTGAGCGCCTAGGACAATTAAAAAGTAAAATTATGCTGCAAAGCAGCATAACAATTCAAAAAAGCACGCCTTGACATGCTAGCATGTCAGAACGTGCTTTTTGAATTTAATGGTGCGCGTGTAACGCGCATTTTACTTTTTAATTATCCTTTTAGGCGCGAGTTACTTGGAGCGGCATCCGATTGGAAAGGGAAATCCGCGCTAGTTGTTCCGCAACTGTATAACCGAATAAGAAAGATTCTTTCCGTAGCTGCCCTCTCAGACAATTTCCCGGTGCGTTGGCATTTTTCGGGATGGGCTAAGATGTTCTGGGCAGTCCCTGAAAAAGTTCCCATTTCCCCCAGGCTGTGGGAGGGCTGGGCCGGCGGCTGGTGGAGTTATAACTCCTTGGAGCGCTCGGTACACTTGATTACGGCATCCATGACTGCAGCACGCATTCCTTTTTCTTCCAAGACGCGGACAGCTGCAATGGTGGTTCCGCCAGGGGAACATACCATATCTTTGAGTTCGCCCGGATGTTTGCCGGTTTCAAGGAGAAGTTTGGCACTTCCCAGGACTGCCTGGGCTGCAAAGGTGTAGGCCTGGGCACGAGGCATGCCCATTTCTACAGCGGCGTCTGCCATAGCTTCTATAAACATGAATACATAAGCAGGGGAACTGCCACTGATGCCGACTACTACGTCCATCAGTTTTTCCGGTACTTCCTGTGCTTTTCCTATGCAGGAGAATAAGTTAAGAGCGTATTCTTTTTCACCGGCGGTTACGCTGTCGCTGAAACAGATACCGGTACTGCCTTCCCCTACAAGGGCAGGCGTATTTGGCATACAGCGTACGATTTTACGGGCACCTCCAAAGTGTTCTTCTATAAACTGCAGGGATTTGCCCGCTGCAATGGAAATGATAAGTTTGTCTGCTGTACATACCTCTTTCATCTCAGCAATTACGTCAGGTAAAATCTGTGGTTTTACAGAAAGCAAAATCACATCTGCACCTGCTACCACTTTTTTATTATCCGGCTCTACTTTAATCCCGTATTTTTCAGAGGCTTTTGCAAGCATAGCTTCATCTTTACCGGAAGCCGTAACATCTTCCTTTGCAACAAATCCGGCATTTAAGATTCCGCCCAAAATAGCCTCTGCCATATTTCCAAATCCAATAATTCCCAGTTTCATCTCTTCTCCTCCAACACAATATAGTAGTTTCATACTTTGACATAAAATAACAAAATATTATTAGACATAATATCTATATAGATATATTATATAGATATATAATGTATATGCTGTCGACTCTTTCCAGTAGGAAGGAGGTGACCCAAAGGATATACTCACTTCATTTATATTGTCCGTTATAGCAAGTGTAATAGCCTATTACATATGCATGTGGCTGGACGGATAATTTAGACAGCACAGCACTCATACAAATGATAAAACCCCAGAGACTCCACTCTCCGGGGTTATTTTTTGCCCATATGGACACTCACTTCATTTCGCCTACGCATATAATATCATATGTAGTTTTTCCCCGCAAGTGAATTCTTTTAATCATATATCTCAGTCATGTTTCATTTTCTTCCGTTTTTGACGATAAGCTTCATACATCAGTATGGAAGATGCTATTGCCGCATTCAACGATTCCACTTGACCTTCCATAGGTATCTTCAAATAGGAATCTGCCAAATCGGCTGTTTCATCCTTCAAGCCATTGCCTTCATTACCAATCAAAAATGCAGTTCCTCCATCCTGCACAAAGTCAAATTCATCATAGTATTTGTCGCCTTTCAGGTGGGCAGCATAAAAATGAATGCCTTTTTCCTTCAACAGACAAATGGTATCTGACAGGCTTTCTACATATATAAAAGGAACACGGTACAAGGAACCCATGGTGGAACGGATGGTCTTAGGATTATAAATATCCACACAACCCTTGGATAAAATCACTCCGTCAATTCCGGCGCCTTCTCCGGTCCGCATAATGGTTCCCAGATTTCCCGGATCCTGCAAATCTTCCAAGACCATCAATGTCGGATTGTCCCTTTTTAAAAGGTCTTCCAACGTGTACTCCATGCGGTCCATGACACACAAAATCCCCTGAGGAGTCATGGTATCACTTATTTTCTTAAATGTTTCCTCCGGCACGACTTCATAACCCAGCAAATCCATTTTTTTCCTGCATTCATCTGTTGCAAAAAAGGACTCGGAAACATATATGTTCCGAATCCTTTCATTTTGTGCCTCAAGAAACATTTTACTGCCTTCCACAAGGAAGACACCGTCTTCTTTTCTGGCTTTGGATTTGCGGTTCCACGTCACCAGTTCTTTTACCTGTTTATTTGTAATCACTGTCTGTATCCAAACCTTTCAACACGGCATTTTCTGACATGCCGCTCAAATTCCATTGCGAAATTATAACAGTTTACTAATCTGATACTGATATTCCGGAATCTCTTTCTGCATTGCCAATGCCTCATCAATATCAAAATCCACAAATTCTCCATGCTGATATCCCACTACGCGGTTAGTCTTACCCTCGCAGATAATATCTGCCGCGTAAGCTCCCATAATAGATGCATAAAAACGGTCTTTACAGGTAGGACTTCCTCCACGCTGCATATATCCTAAGATAGTCGCACGTGTCTCCACACCCGTAGCCGCTTCAATTCTTCTTGCCATAGAGGTAGAATGACCGATACCTTCCGCATTAATAATGAGGTGATGCTTTTTACCTCTTTTCCGGTTCTTGATAATATTGTTAATAATTTCCTGTTCGTTATAGTCGTATTTTTCAGGAAGCAAAATATCTTCCGCACCGTTGGCAACACCACACCAAAGAGCAATATATCCTGCATTTCTTCCCATTACTTCGATAATACTGCATCTTTCATGGCTGGAAGAAGTATCACGCACTTTATCAATAGCTTCCATGGCTGTATTAATTGCTGTATCAAAACCGATGGTATAATCCGTACAGGCAATATCAAGGTCGATGGTTCCCGGAATACCGATAGTATTGATACCCTGCTTAGAAAGAGCCTGCGCACCACGGTAAGAACCGTCTCCACCGATTACGATTACCCCATCAATGCCATGCTTTCTGCAAATATCTGCGCCCTTTTTCTGGCCTTCCTCTGTAACAAACTCACTGCAACGTGCCGTTCCCAACACGGTACCGCCACGCTGGATAATATCTGACACACTGGTTGCCTGCATATCTATTATTTCTTCGTTTAAAAGTCCCTGATATCCTTTTTTGATACCCTTTACGCTTACTCCGTTAGCAAGTGCTTTACGTACTACGGCCCGAATCGCCGCATTCATACCCGGTGCATCGCCACCACTTGTTAAAACGCCGATTGTTTTGATTTCTTTAGACATTTTCTTAACTCCTATCATCGTTAATGATACTTCATTAACATTGGATTCCCAATAAGAATCCCATATTCGATTTCATTTTAATTCATTTTCCATCTCTTTTCAATAAAGATTACATGAGTTTTACATTCCCCTCACCAAAACGCGCAATCAATCCATCCAACAGATTTTTGTCAGCACGAACATTTTGATTTGGCGGAAGTTTTTTCATCATCCGTGGTTCTTTAATAAAAATGCCCACTCTGTCCCTGCCTTCGGAAGGCGCCAGAATGGCATCCAATTCTTCCGAATACTTCTCATATTCTTCTTTGGTTGCAAATTGAATCCACAGCTCCCTCGGGATATCAGAAAATGCCGTCACTTCTTCACATATCAGTTTCCCGTCTTTTTCCTCTTCTCCGGAAATACGGCCGGACAGCAATACCTTTTCATCCTCATTCAAAAGACTGCCATATTTGCTGTAGGTCTTTGGGAATACGATTACCTCTATGCTTCCCACCAAGTCTTCTACCGTTAAAAAGGCCATCACCTGTTCATTCTTGGTATACTTAATCTTCTTCTCGGAAATCAAACCGCCAATGACCGCTTTCGCACCATCCTGTGCCCGCATTTGCCCGCTTTCTTCTTCTATTAAAAAGTCCGTAGTAAGATTGGTAATATTCTTTTTCCATAAGGATTCATACTCTTCCAAAGGATGTCCGCTGATATAGATTCCCAACACTTCCTTTTCAAACATCAGCTTATTTTCCTTAGAGTATTCACCTACATCCGGCAGTTTAATGTCAAATTCTTCCTTCTGTTCTTCCGACACGATATCAAATAAAGACATCTGTCCTGCCATGTTATGTTTCTTATTATTAACAATACGGTCCAAAATCTGCACATAGATGCTCATAAATTGTTTTCTGGTACCACCAAGATTATCAAATGCCCCCGCTTTAATCAGATTTTCAATTACTCTCTTATTTAATTCTCCATCTGCGTTACGGGAAATGAAATCTTCCAGATTCTTATATGGTCCGCGTGCCCTTCTTTCATTTACAATCTGCTCGATTACCGGACGTCCCACACCCTTTACGGCTGTCAAGGCATAACGGATGGAATGACCGGATACGGAAAATCCGCTTTCCCCCTGATTAATATCCGGCGGAAGAATGGAAATACCCATATTTTTACAGGACAAAATATATTCCGACACTTTACTTGAATTGTCTATGACGGAAGTCAACAACGCCGCCATAAACTCAACCGGATAGTAATGCTTTAAAAAAGCTGTCTGATAGGAAACCACGGCATAGCATGCCGCATGGGATTTATTGAATGCATACTTGGCAAAATCCATCATCTCGTCATAAATCTTACCCGCTACTGCTTCGGAAATTCCTTTATTCACACATCCCGGAACGTTTTCTTCTTCATTGCCATATACGAAATTCTTACGTTCCTGCTCCATTACATGCTGTTTTTTCTTACTCATGGCACGACGTACCAAATCACTTCGTCCCAATGTATAACCACCAAGATCACGCACAATCTGCATAACCTGTTCCTGATATACAATACATCCATAGGTTGGAGAAAGAATCGGTTCCAGTTCCGGACAGGAATACACGATTTCCCCTGTAGTGCTGTTCTTTCCTTTTATATATTTAGGAATAAAATCCATAGGTCCCGGACGATATAAGGAAATACCCGCAATAATATCCTCCAGACTCTTTGGTCTTAATTCCTTCATGAAGTTTTTCATACCGCCGCTTTCCAACTGGAAAATACCGTCCGTTTTACCGGTTCCGATCGATGCAAGCACCTGCCTGTCATTGTAATCAATATTATCCATATCCAGAAGAATGCCGTTAGTACGATGCACATTGTCTACCGCATTTTTGATAACGGTTAACGTACGGAGCCCCAAGAAATCCATCTTAAGAAGACCCAGTTCTTCCAATGTAGTCATGGTGAACTGTGTCGTAATGGAACCGTCTGAGCCACGGGACAGCGGAACAAACTCATCTGCCGCTTTCGGGCAGATAACAACTCCTGCCGCATGCATGGAAGTATTACGCGGAAGACCCTCCAAGCGTTTTGACATATCAATCAGGTTCTTTACCTGCTCCTCCGTCTCGTAAAGTTTTCTTAAATCTGGATTTAACTGTAGCGCGCGGTCGATTGTAATGTTCAATTCATTCGGAATCATCTTGGCAATTCCATCCACGTAAGCATATGGTAAATCCATAACACGCCCTACGTCTCTGATAGCGCCCTTGGCCGCCATAGTACCGAAGGTTACAATCTGTACCACCTTCTCGGAGCCGTATTTTCTGCCTACATAATCAATAACCTCCTGTCTTCTCTCAAAGCAGAAGTCAATATCAATATCCGGCATGGAAACACGTTCCGGATTCAGAAAACGTTCAAATAACAGCTGATATTTAATCGGATCGATATTGGTAATATGCAAACAATAGGATACGATACTACCTGCCGCAGAACCTCTTCCCGGTCCTACCGGAATTCCATTCTCTCTGGCGTAGTTAATAAAATCCCAAACAATCAGGAAGTAATCTACATACCCCATCTGACGGATGGTGGACAATTCATAGTCCAACCGTTCTCTTAATGTACCGTCGTCATCCGGATATCTCTCCTCCAAGCCCTTGCTGCAAAGTTCATTGAGGTAAGTCCAGGAATCGTATCCTTCCGGCACCTCAAAATGCGGCAATTTTGTTACGCCAAACTCAATCTCCACATGGCATCTGTCGGCAATTTTCTGCGTATTTTCCAATGCCTCTAAGGCATATGGAAAGAGCATACGCATTTCTTCTTCGCTTTTTACATAATACTGGCCGCCTTCATAACGCATACGGTCTTCGTCTGCTAATTTTTTTCCTGTCTGGATACAAAGCAGAATGTCATGAGGCACCACATCATCTGCATAGGTATAGTGCACGTCATTGGTAGCTACCAAAGGAATATCCAATTCTTTACT
Source organism: Lachnospiraceae bacterium (assembly GCA_045531685.1). Taxonomy (GTDB): domain Bacteria; phylum Bacillota; class Clostridia; order Lachnospirales; family Lachnospiraceae; genus RGIG8767. The sequence continues at coordinate 15,225 of JAZSEL010000110.1, forward strand.
CATAGCAAGCAGAGCAGAATTCACGCTTCTCTGCTCCGGAATTCCGTGGTCCTGCAATTCCAAAAAATAGTTACCCTCTCCAAAGCATTCTTTATATTTAAGAGCGCATGCCTTTGCTTCCGCAATCATACCCTTTTGAATCAAACGCGGAACTTCTCCTGCAAGACAGGCGGATAGGGCAATAATCCCTTCGTGGTACTGCTCCAAAACCTCCATGTCTACCCGGGGTCTGTAATAGTATCCCTCCGTAAAACCACGGCTGACAATTTTTACCAAATTATCATAACCTACATTATTCTCAGCCAATAAAACCAAGTGATGGTATCTGTCTTCTCCACCGGTTAATTCTTTATCAAAACGGGAATTCGGCGCCACGTATACTTCGCATCCGATAACAGGATTAATCCCTGCCTCCTTGGCTGCACGGTAAAAATCTATTACTCCGTACATTACACCATGGTCCGTAATGGCAGCACTGTTCATGCCCAATTCTTTTACGCGTTTTACATATTCTTTTATCTTATTGGAACCATCCAGAAGACTGTATTCTGTATGTACGTGCAAATGCGAAAATGCCATAGTTCCCTCCACCAATTTAGTCTGCTCTAGTATTTTACCACGTTTATCTGTGTTTCTGTAAAAAAAATGAGAAAAAGAGACAGACTTAACCAAGAAAATTTTGGACATAAGAAAAGAAGCTACCATTTAGCAGCTTCTTTTGTGTTAAATCCAGATTTAACTAGATGATTTCTACAATTGACATGTCTTTTTCCTTAGCCAAATCAATAAACTCATCCCCACACTTAATAGTTGGTCTGGAAAGAATCTGTTTATTAATGAAAATAATCTCTCCTTCTTTGCCATTGCTCAACCGCACACGGTTTAACCGGTAATTATCCGCCAGTTTTTTCATAAAGGTCATAATCATCTGTGTGTCATACTTCTGAAGACCTTCACTTTCCAATACGGCAAATGCCTCAAACGGTGACATTCCTTTACGGTATACTCTTGGCGCTGTGGCTGCTTCGTATACATCGGCAATCGCAACAATTCTGGCATACTTATCAATCTCTTCCCCGTGCATTCCGATTGGATATCCGGAACCATCCAAACGCTCATGATGCATCAGAGCCGCATTCTTAATATGCTTATCAATAGGAAGAGGTTTTAACATATTATATCCTTCAATCGGATGTGTCTTAAGCTTGTCAAATTCTTCCTTCGTAAGCTTTCCTGTCTTATTAATCAACTCTGTAGGCATTCTCAGTTTACCGATATCATGAAGAATACCGCAAGTAAATGCCAACGTCATCTGCTCTTCTGTCATACCAATCCATCCGGCAATTACATGACAGATTAACGCCACATTAATGCTGTGTGCATAAGTCAAATCGGAATTCTGACGCATGTTGTGAATCATATCAAATACATTCACATCCCCATGTGCATCACTTAATATCTGGATTGCTTCATCCACTACCTGATGCACTGCATCAACCGTAACCTCTTCTTTTGCAAAATCACTAAGGACACTCTGCATCAGATTAACGCTATCGTCAAATTCCTTGTGAAATTCCTGGAAAACCTCACTCTTACGGACCTTTTCCGCATAGGAGCTCTCTTTTACCAATGTAATTGCTTCCACAGCAGGTGCAGGTGCATCATCTATTTTAACAAAATAGATACCATATCCTGAAAGCTTGGAAATAACATTATCTGTTAATACCATACCCGCCGGAATAATCAACTGATCCTGTCTATTGTATACATCGGATGCAACTACCATTCCCGGTTTTAACTCATGTACACGAATTCTTCTCATGTGTCCCCCATATGACCCTTATATTTTGTATTCTACACTATCCCCAATGTTAATACTCTATTTAAAATTATAGAGAGAATATATCATATTGTCAAACATTTCTTTTTGACATTTGGAACTTTTGTACTAAATTTTGCAACAATTTACAATAACTTGACAAGCACAATTTGCTAGTGTATTGTAATAGCAGATATCAGAACTTCATATTGCGTACCAAACGGTTTATCGTTTGGTTTCTCTTATTCAGAGTGGTGGAGGTACAGAGGACCAATGAAGCCACGGCAACCCCTTTTATGGAAGGTGCCAACCTGAGCGAGCTTATCGAACAATAAGAGGATTTGAATATCACAAGATTCGTCCGCTTATTTTAGCGGACTTTTTTTATCAACCAATTTAGAAACCGAAAGGAGAAAACAAATGGAAAAAAGATTATTTACTTCCGAATCCGTAACTGAAGGACATCCTGACAAAGTCTGCGATGCCATTTCTGATGCCATCTTAGATGCCTGCATGGCCCAGGACCCAATGAGCCGTGTAGCCTGCGAAACAGCATGCTGTACAGGCTTTGTATTAATCACAGGTGAAATCACCACTAATGCTTATGTAGATATGCAGAAAGTGGTTCGTGAAACAGTAAAAGAAATCGGCTATACAAAGGCTGAATACCGTTTCGACGGTGACAGCTGTGCCGTATTCGTAGCAATCGACGAACAGTCAGCAGATATCGCTATGGGTGTTGACAAAGCGTTAGAAGCTAAAGAGAACAAAATGAGCGAAGAAGAAATCGAAGCCATCGGTGCCGGTGATCAGGGTATGATGTTCGGTTATGCAACCAACGAAACACCGGAACTTATGCCATATCCGATTTCCCTTGCACACAAATTAGCGTTACAGCTTACAAAGGTTCGTAAGGACGGCACTCTTACTTATTTAAGACCGGACGGAAAGAGCCAGGTATCTGTTGAATATGACGAAAACGACAAGCCGGTACGTTTGGAAGCTGTTGTATTATCCACACAGCACGACCCTGACGTAACACAGGAACAGATTCATGCAGATATTAAGAAATATGTATTCGACCCAATCCTTCCTGCAGACATGATTGATGCAGACACCAAATTCTTCATCAACCCTACAGGACGTTTCGTAATCGGTGGACCTCACGGTGATGCAGGTCTTACAGGCCGTAAGATTATCGTTGACACATACGGTGGATATGCCCGTCACGGCGGCGGTGCTTTCTCCGGTAAAGACTGTACAAAGGTAGACCGTTCCGCTGCTTATGCAGCCCGCTATGTAGCAAAGAACATTGTTGCTGCCGGTCTTGCTGACAAGTGCGAAATCCAGTTATCCTACGCAATCGGTGTTGCTCAGCCTACATCCATCATGGTTGACACATTCGGAACAGGCAAACTTTCCGACGCCAAATTAGTAGACATCATCCGCGAACACTTCGACCTTCGTCCAGCCGGAATCATCAAGATGTTAGACCTTCGTCGTCCTATCTACAAGCAGACAGCTGCTTACGGACACTTCGGCCGTAACGACCTTGATCTCCCATGGGAAAAGACAGACAAAGTTGATGCATTAAAGGCATATTTATAAAACAGACAAGCCCCGGCAATAATGCCCGGGGCTTTCTTTATATCCACACCACCCGTCACCCTGCTTTCTTCCGCCCCCTCCCAGCCGCCCTGGCCTATAGAGGGAGCAGAAAAAACAGTCTCACAATGCAAGAACATCTAACATCTTTTTGTTACGCACCAAACAACACACTAACGGAAATAAACTCGAGGGTACCGCACCCGGGCAGACTTTCGAATGCCTTTTAGACAATTGTGTGAACATCTTAACGGACCCGATTCCCAAATCAGCCGCGGAAAGGATGTCTGAAGCGCCTAG
>JAZSEL010000165.1:0-15891 GCA_045531685.1 Lachnospiraceae bacterium
TGTGGCACTTATGGTACTTGATGGAAGCGGAAGTATCCGTTATGAAGAGTCTGAGATGGAATTTGCGAAGGGAGATTGTATCTTTATCCCTAAGCGGAACGCCAAAATGCATGTATCCGGACAGGCTTCGCTGATGACAGTAAGAATTTAAGAGAATATGAGAGAATATGAGTGGAAAGCTGTGAAGAAATTCGTATTCCGGGAAATGGAAAAGGTATTTACCTACTAAGAGCATGAAATTTTTGGTCTGGTAGGTACATTGGAAGCGAAGAAATGGATGTTTACCTACTAAGAGCATGAAATGTTTGGTCTGGTAGGTGCATTGGAAGCGAAGAAATGGATGTTTGCCTACTGAGAGCATGAAATTTTTGGTCTAGTAGGTACATTGGAAGCGAAGAAATGGATGTTTACCTACTAAGAGCAGGAAAGGTTTGGCCTGGTAGGTACATTGGAAGCGAAGAAATTGACAATTACCTACTAGAATGGAAAAAGTGACTGCTTGGTAGGTATGAAACAGTTGGCGTTTACCTACGGAAATAATAGAAAAATATATTTGGTAGGTAAAAATGTGAGGAATTTCTTGGGAAATATTTTGAAAAACCAAAAAACAGGAAGAAAAAAGCGTGAAAATGCCCACTAGACTTATCACAATAATAAGTTTAGTGGGTAAAATTTGTTTACATAACTCAAAAAACAATATAAGTATATAGTTGAACAACAAGAATATGACTATATAATTGGAATACAAAAAGGACCTCTGTCCAAGTGCAATATATTTCACCTGTACAGAGGTACTTCTTGTATATTTTTATTCTTGTAAACTTGCCAAATCATGAAAGAAACTAGGATAGCTGATATTCACACATTCCGGGTGGTCGTACACATTTGTTCCCTGAGCGACTAAATCCGCAATGGCAAAGCTCATGGCGATACGATGGTCGTGGAAGGTTTCAATGGTTGTGCTGTGAAGTTCCGTGCCACCATTGATGATAAATCCGTCGTCTGTAGCGGTAATGTCGGCGCCCATGGCAGATAAGTTCTTGGTTACAGCGTTGATGCGGTTGCATTCCTTAACCTTCAGTTCGGAAGCATCCTTGATAATGGTCTGTCCTTTGGCACGGGATGCCAGGACTGCAATAACAGGAAGCTCGTCAATTAAGGTTGGAATGATGTCGCCTTCAATAGTGGTGGCGTTCAAATCAGAATATTCTACAAGAATATCGGCTACCTTTTCACCACAGGCGATGTGTTCATTTAATAAAGTAAGCTTGCCATCCATTGCTCTAACCACGCGGAGGATTCCGTCGCGTGTTTCGTTGATTCCTACATTTTTAATGAGTAATTCGGAGCCCGGTGTAATAAGTCCTGCCACGATGAAATAAGCAGCAGAGGAGATGTCACCCGGAACCTCTACCTTCTGGGAAAAGAGTTCACTTGCCGGCTGTAAGATAGCGGTTTTAGCATTTGTAATAATGTCTGCGCCGAATGCCTTTAGCATAAGCTCGGAGTGATTACGGCTGAGGGCAGGTTCCGTGACTTCAGTTGGAGAATCCGCATACAAACCGGCTAATAAAATGGAGGATTTTACCTGGGCGGACGCCGTCTTTGTAGTGTATGTAATGCCGTGCAAATTGTTCCCGTTAATAATAAGAGGAGCACAGTCATTGCCATGCATGCTTGTGATATCGGCACCCATAAGAGAAAGGGGTTCCATAATGCGCCGCATCGGTCGTTTTTGAATGGAAGCGTCACCGGTTACCGTTACACTGAAGTTCTGTGCAGAAAGGATACCGCTCATTAATCGTACGGTTGTGCCGCTGTTACCCGCATCTAAAAGTGAAGATGGGGCGGATAGTCCGCGCATTCCTTTTCCGTTCACAAGTACGGTATGTTCATCTTTCTTTTCAATATCGATTCCCATTTGTCTGAAACAGGCGATAGTGGAATTACAGTCAGCACTGTTTAAAAATCCTGTGATTTCCGTCATACCTTTTGCAATGGAGCCAAACATGACGCCACGGTGGGAGATGGATTTGTCGCCCGGTATGGTTATTTCGCCCTTTAATGGTTTTGTATATTTTGACATATTGAATACTCCTATATTTTTTCGGATTAAATGATTTGACATTTTGGTATGAATGGAATCATTGCATTCAAAATAAAATTGTTTTCCTTATCATCCTCTCTGTTATCGGATGAAAATAGTATAATTTTCTTCCCGCAAAATAGAAACGGCATGCTTTAATGAAGCTTCGTCGTAGAATTCGATTCTCAGAACACCTTCTTCAAATTCACGGTTGTGAACGATTCCCATATTTTTCAAATTAATGCCTTCTTTAGCAAACATACTTGAAATCTTGGCGATAATACCGGCTTCATCCGGAATGGAAACGGCAACACGGTAGGAACGCTTAATCGGACCACTGATCACGTCGTCGAAGGAATCCCGGTAGTCTTTGGCATCTTTAAAATAATCCAGCAAATAGGATGCGTTTTCATCTGCAATCTGCTCGCGTAGAGAGGAAAGAGATGTGATGTATTTATCCATAAATGCAAGGAGCTGTTCCTTGTTTTCTCCGCAAATCTGTTGCCACATAACCGCAGAAGAGGAAGCAATCCGGGTAATATCTTTAAAACCGCCTGCTGCGATAATCTTCATGGTTTCGTCTTCGTCATCGCTCTGTTCAATCAGATGAACCAGGGCATAAGCCGCCATATGCGGAAGATGACTGATGGCTGCAGTTACCTTATCATGTTTTTCCTGAGACATGACAATGGGAATGGAACCAATAGCTTTTATCAATGCCTGCATTTGTTCCACACAGGTATAGCTTACGGAAGTTCCCGGGGTAAGTATATAGTAAGCATTTTCTAAAAGTCCTGCACGGGATGCGGCATATCCGGAGTGTTCGCTGCCGGCCATAGGATGTCCGCCGATAAAGCAATGATTAAGCTGTAAGCTGCTTACTGCATCGTGGATGGGTTTTTTGACACTGCCCACATCGGTAATAATGCAGGAATCTTTTTTGACTGCTTTGATCTGTTCTAAGTATTCGGTGTTGTAGTCAACAGGAGTGCATAAGAAAATAATGTCACATGCACCAAAGGCTTCCCCAACCCCGTTATACACCTCATCTACAACATCTTCCCTTGCCAGTGTGAGAGCATTAAAATCCAAATCGAATGCAATTATTTTGCAGTCGGGAAAAGCAAGGCGGAGTGCTTTCGCAAGAGAACCACCGATTAATCCCAGACCGATAAAACCGTAAGTGTTATTCTGCATAATAGTTTCCTTTTTCGCTTTGCTGTTAAAAACAGCATACAATGTTTTTGTGAAAAATACTAACACATAAGCAATATACCACTTTAAAGCGCTAAAGTCAACAGCGGAAAAACAATAGATTACGGGTTTCAAATAGAAATAATCCTTTTAAACTGTCTGATAAATTGGGGCTTTTTTGCAAAAAAGAGATATTAAATATACAATTCCAAAAATAAATTGTGAAAAATATCAAAAAATAATTGTAATTATCTAATAGATTTAGTAATATATACCTATCGAATGTTTTCATATTCATACATAGTTTGTAAAACATTTAGTATTTGTGCAGAAAAGAGAGGATTAACTATGAACATTTACACAACTGACAAGATTCGTAATGTGGTTCTTTTAGGACACGGTGGAGCAGGAAAGACCAGTCTTGTGGAAGCAATGGGCTATTTAGCAGGCTTAACATCAAGAATGGGTAAAGTGTCTGATAAGAATACAATCAGCGACTACGGCAAGGAAGAACAGAAGAGACAGTTCTCTATCTCTACTTCAGTAGTACCATTAGAATGGGAAGGTTGTAAGATTAATATATTAGATACTCCTGGTTATTTCGATTTCGTAGGCGAAGCAGAAGAAGCAGCCAGTGCAGCAGATGCTGCTATCATCGTTGTATCCGGTAAGGCAGGTATCGAAGTTGGTACCAAGAAGGCGTGGGACCTTTGCGAAAAGTACAAATTACCTCGTATGATTTTCGTTACTGAGATGGATGTTGATAATGCTTCCTTCCGTCAGGTTGTTGAAGACCTTACCGAATTATATGGTAAGAAGATTGCTCCTTTCCATTTACCAATCCGTGAAAATGAAAAATTCGTTGGTTATATCAACGTTATTTCCGAAACAGGATACCGTTGGCAGGGTAAAGAAGTTGTAGAGTGTGAGATTCCGGATTACAACTTAGCGAACTTACATTTATGCCGTGACACACTTATGGAAGCAGTTGCTGAAACAAGTGAAGAATTTATGGACCGTTTCTTTGGCGGGGACACATTCTCAGAAGCTGAAATCCGTGCTGCATTAAGAACCAATATCAACGATTGCAGTATTGTTCCGATTTCCATGGGTTCTAATGTTCTTTGTCAGGGTATTTATACTTTGATGGACGATATCATTAAGTATTTACCAAGTCCTGAGAACCGTACAGTAGCAGGTGTTTCTCTTAAGACAAACGAAGTATTCCAGGCTAATTATGATTTCTCCAAAGCAAAATCCGCTATCGTTTGGAAGACAATCGTTGACCCGTTTATCGGTAAATACTCACTTATCAAGGTATGCTCCGGTGTTTTAAAGGGCGACGATTTGATTTACAACAATGATAAGGACGTAGAAGAAAAATTAGGTAAGATTTACGTTCTTCAGGGCAATAAGCCAATCGAAGTTAGTGAATTACATGCCGGTGATATCGGTGCCATTGCTAAGCTTACTGCAGCAAGAACCGGTAACTCATTATCGACAAAGGCTAATATCATCCAGTATGGTAAGCCATCCTTACCGGTTCCTTATACATATAAGAGATACAAAGTAACCAACAAGGGTGATGTAGATAAGGTTTCTCAGGCATTACAGAAGATGATGCACGAAGACCTTACACTTAAGAGTGTAAATGACGCAGAAAACCGTCAGATGTTATTATACGGTATGGGCGACCAGCATCTTGATATCGTAGTAAGCAGACTTCTTAATGAATACAAATGTGCAATCGAATTGGATACTCCAAAGGTTGCTTACAGAGAAACCATTAAGAAAAAATCAGACGTAGAATATAAGTATAAGAAACAGTCAGGCGGACATGGTCAGTATGGTCACGTTAAGATGACATTTGAACCATCCGGTGATATTGAGACTCCTTATACATTCGAACAGATTGTAGTAGGTGGTGCGGTTCCGAAGAACTTCTTCCCTGCAGTAGAAAAAGGTTTACAGGATTCTGTGGACAGAGGACCTTTGGCAGCTTATCCGGTTGTTGGTGTTAAGGCTGTATTATACGATGGTTCTTACCATCCGGTTGACTCTTCCGAAATGGCATTCAAGATGGCTACTATCCAGGCATTCAAGAAAGGCTTTATGGAAGCAGGCCCAATCTTACTCGAGCCAATCGTATCCTTAAAGGTTACTGTTCCGGATGAAAACACAGGTGATGTTATGGGTGACCTTAACAAACGTCGTGGCCGTGTACTTGGAATGAATCCAATCGGTAATGGTAAGCAGGTAGTAGAAGCTGACGTTCCTATGTCAGAATTATTCAGCTATTGTACAGACCTTCGTTCTATGACAGGCGGACAGGGTGACTACGAATATGAATTCGCAAGATATGAACAGTTACCGTCTGACCTTCAGGCAAAAGAAGTTGCTGCACGCGCACAGAAAGTTGCTGAAAGTAACGTGGAATAATAGTGATTCTATTAAGAGGATTTCCGAAAGGAAGTCCTCTTTTTTTAGGGTAATATATAAAACGGTTACTACGGTTTGTATAGAAGAATGGAAGTTAGCATGTTTAGAACAAAAAAGTAATATATTGTTAGAAGTGTGCAATAAAACAACTTGTATCTACTTGTCCAACAAGTATAATGTGAATTTGGAAGTAAGTTTACTTCCTCTTTTTATGGGTAAAAACAGTGTTTTCATGTATGAGGTAACTGAATGAAAGACAGAAAAGTAAAGGACCTGACAGTTGGGAGTCCGTTGAAGCTGATTGTTGGTTTTAGCATTCCTATTTTCCTGGGAATGATGTTTCAACAGTTTTATAGTTTTATTGATACGATGATTGTAGGGCAGACCTTAGGGGTAAATGCTTTGGCGGCAGTTGGTTCCACCGGGTCCGTTACGTTTTTAATATTAGGTTTTTGTATTGGTATTGCTTCCGGTTTTGCCATTCCGGTAGCACAACGTTTTGGCGCAAAGGATGATAGAGGGTTAAAACTTGCCATTGCAAACGGAGTGTATATGTGTATTGCTTTATCCATTGTAGTCACATTGATTGTAACGGCTCTTTGTCGTCCGATATTAGAGTTTTTGAATACACCGGCGGATATTATTGACGGAGCATATGCTTATTTGATTGTTGTGCTTTGGGGAATTCCGGTTGTTTTCTTTTATAATCTGTTTTCGGGAATTATGCGTTCTTTGGGAGACAGCAGAACACCGGTATATTTTCTTATAATGGCATCCATATTAAATATTGTGTTGGACTATGTATTTATTCTGGGTTTGGGAACCGGCGTAGAAGGAGCAGCATATGCTACGGTTGTTTCCCAATTTGTTGCAGCTGTACTTAGCGGCCTATATATGATTAAAAAGTATCCGGTGGTACATATGACAAAGTATGAGAGAAGATGGGATTTCCAGTGTGTCATGCAGCTGATGTATATGGGGGTACCTATGGGATTGCAGTATTCCATTACTGCTATCGGCTCTGTTATTTTACAGACAGCAGTAAATGGACTTGGCTCTGATGCGGTGGCTTCCATTACGGCAGGATGTAAGATTGCCTGTTTCTTTTTGGTTATTTTTGATGCGCTTGGTTCCACTATGGCTACCTATAGCGGACAGAATGTGGGAGCCCGAAGATTGGATAGGGTGTCCAAAGGATTGTTTATTGCCTGTACCATAGGAATCATATACTCCATAATTGCAGGTGCATTCCTTGCTATGTTCGGACACAAATTTGCATTGTTATTCGTGGATGCGACGGAGACTGCCGTGATTTCTAATGTTTCCCTGTATTTACGAATTGAAAGTGTGTTTTATATTTGGCTGACGCTTGTTAACTGTGTGCGTTTTACCATTCAGGGAATGGGATTTTCTCTCTTTGCAGTAATTGCGGGAGTGATGGAAATGATAGCAAGAATTTTTGTGGCAGTTGTATGTGTTCCGATGTTTGGCTATGCAGGTGCTTGTTTTGCAGGACCGGTTGCGTGGATATTGGCAGACATGTTCCTGATTCCTGCATTTTTCCATGTCCGTAAAAAAGTGCAGAAAACATTTGATAAGACTGAGGCATTACAAATTGCATAGGGAACCAAAAGGAAACCTTGGCATAATATAAAAAAGAATGTTGAAAAACAAAGGATAAAAAGGAATTCAGAGATTTTTTTTGTGTTTACTGAATGGAATAAATAAAGTATGATAGTAGAGATACATCTTTATGGTAGAGATGTATCTCTTTATGTATAAAATCATGGAAATAAAGTTTGAATGAGGGTTTGTATGTTAGCTTATTTTTTACCAACTGTAAATTATGGAATTATTACATTTATCGGAACCATGCTTGCGTTCTCCCTGACATGTTATTTGTTACATAAATGTAAGGATTTTTTGCCGGCAGATCAGGGGCGTGAGTTTGCCCATGACGGGAAATTATCTGCCGGAAAGCCAAGAGGAGCAGGATTCATTTTTATTTTGGTGTTTGCCGGAGCCTATTTACTATTTGGACGCTTAAACATAGAGCGTGTTATTTATACGGTTCTTGTTATCGCCAGTATGTTAACCGGATATCTGGATGACTGTGCGAAAAATCCGTGGGGCGAATACAAAAAGGGCTTGTTGGATTTGTTGATTGCAGTTATGACAGCCGTTACGTATATCAATTTTAACGGATGCAGCATTACATTTCATGCATTGGGCATGACCGTAGAATGGAATCCGGTTTTATTTGGATTACTGATTGTGATTTTGGTTTGGACATCCATTAATGTAACCAACTGTGCGGATGGTGTGGATGGTTTGTCCGGAACATTGACCATTATTACATTGACTACCATTTATCTTCTCATTGATATGCAAGAGGGAGAGGCGGATTTTACATACGCCATTATGCTGTTTATCGTATGTATTTTGGGCTATCTGTGGTACAATGCCACTCCAAGCCGTATGTTAATGGGGGATGCCGGGTCCAGAGCCATGGGTATTTTTATTGCCATTGCTATATTGAAGACAGACAACCCGTTTATGTATATTCCGGTTGCTTTTGTTCTCATCATGGATGGTGGTTTGGGCCTTGTGAAGGTGGCATTGCTCCGTTTTTTGAAAATCCGTATTTTTGCCAATGTAAGACTTCCGTTGCATGATCATGTACGTAAGGTTTGGCAGTGGTCCAATACACAGACGGTGTTCCGTTTCAGTATTGTCCAGATTATTATTTCCATTGCAGCCCTTTATGCTTTATAAAAGGAAAGCACCCTTATTTCTATGTTGGATATAGTGGTAACGAATGGGCGAAAGTTATGGGTTTTATAACCTATTGCTATACTGAGTGTCCTTGACATAACATGAGGATAAGGGTAAAATATTCACTTGTAGTAATCTAAGTCCGGATAGGACTTTTCCATAGGATGATGCTTGAATGAAGTATTATTCCAAGATAACACAGCCGTTAGGCAGAAGGAGTTAATTATGGCACAACCATACAATCACAGAGAAGTGGAACAGAAGTGGCAGGCTGTTTGGGACAACGAAAAAGCCTTTGCTACCAGCAATGATTATTCTAAGCCAAAATATTACTGTTTGGTAGAGTTCCCATATCCATCAGGACAGGGACTTCATGTAGGCCATCCAAGACCTTATACAGCACTTGATATCGTAGCAAGAAAGAGAAGAATGCAGGGATACAATGTCCTTTATCCAATGGGATGGGATGCATTTGGTCTTCCTACAGAAAACTTTGCGATTCAGAATCACATTCATCCAAAGATGGTAACCAAGAATAATGTGGAGCGTTTCAAAGGACAGCTTCATTCCCTTGGTTATTCTTTTGACTGGGACAGAGAAGTAAATACAACAGATCCTAACTATTATAAATGGACACAGTGGATTTTCCTTAAATTGTTTAAGGCAGGTCTTGCATATAAATCAGAAATGCCGATTAACTGGTGTACTTCTTGTAAGGTTGGTCTTGCCAACGAAGAAGTTGTAAACGGTACTTGTGAACGTTGTGGTTCAGAAGTTGTCCGTAAGGTTAAGAGCCAGTGGATGCTTAAGATTACAGAATATGCGGACAAGTTAATCGAAGGCCTTGACGGAGTGGATTATATTGAACGTGTAAAGGTTTCCCAGAAGAACTGGATTGGTAAGAGCCAGGGAGCTGAGGTTGATTTTACAATCAAGGATAAGGACGAAAAACTCCGTATCTACACAACAAGACCGGACACATTATTCGGTGTTACTTACATGGTTGTTTCTCCGGAGCATCCTGTAATTGATAAGTACAAAGATGAAATCAAGAACTTTGACGAAATCACAGCATACCGTGAAATGGCAAGCAAGAAGTCTGACTTTGAGCGTACAGAGCTTGCTAAGGATAAAACAGGTGTTGCCATTGACGGTTTAACAGCAGTTAACCCTGTAAACGGCAAAGAGATTCCAATCTGGATTTCTGACTATGTACTTATGACATACGGTACCGGTGCTATTATGGCGGTACCTGCCCATGATGAAAGAGACTGGGAATTTGCTAAGAAATTTAACCTTCCGATTATCGAAGTAGTAGCAGGAAGTGATGTAGATGTTAACGAAGCAGTTTATACAGATGTAGCAACCGGTACACTTGTTAATTCTGATTTCTTAAACGGACTTTCTGTAGCAGATGCCAAGACAAAGATTATTGAATTTTTAGCTGAAAAAGGTATTGGTGAACCAAAGACCAACTTTAAGTTAAGAGACTGGGTATTCTCAAGACAGCGTTATTGGGGTGAACCGATTCCGATTGTTAAATGTGAGAAATGCGGCTTTGTTCCGATTGATGAAAGCTTACTTCCGTTGGAACTTCCGGAAGTTGACAGCTATATGCCAACAGACAATGGAGAATCTCCACTTGCAGCTATGACGGATTGGGTAAATACCACATGTCCTTGTTGCGGTGGTCCTGCGCAGCGTGAGACAGACACTATGCCACAGTGGGCAGGCTCTTCCTGGTATTTCTTACGTTATACGGACCCAACCAATGAAAATGCATTAGCAAGCAAAGAAGCATTAGAGTACTGGATGCCTGTAGACTGGTATAACGGTGGTATGGAACATACAACACTCCACTTATTATACTCCAGATTCTGGCATAGATTCTTATATGATGAAAAGGTGGTTCCATGTCCGGAACCATACCAGAAGAGAACATCCCATGGTATGATTCTTGGTTCCAACGGTGAAAAGATGTCCAAGTCAAGAGGTAACGTAGTAAACCCTGACGACATCGTTATGGATTACGGCGCAGATACCCTTCGTACTTACGAAATGTTCATCGGTGCATTTGACCTTTCTGCATCCTGGTCAGAAGATGGTGTTAAGGGTTGTAGAAGATTCCTTGACCGTGTATGGAAATTACAGGATATCGTAGTGGACGGTGACGGCTATTCAGCTGACATGGAAACTAAGATGCATCAGACCATTAAGAAAGTAAGCTCTGACTTTGAAAACCTTAAGTACAACACAGCAATCGCAGCCATGATGGCACTCATCAATGACTTCTACAAGAAGAATGCGGTTACTAAGGGTGAATTCAAGACATTGCTCACATTACTTAACCCGGTAGCTCCTCACATCACAGAAGAAATCTGGGAAGCAATGGGTTGCGAAGGCCGCGTATATCAGAATACATGGCCGGAATACGACGAAGCTAAGACAGTAGAAGCTACTGTAGAAATTGCAGTTCAGATTAACGGTAAGACAAAATGTACCGTAGCTGTTGATAAGAACATCGACAAAGATTCTGCAATTGCAGCCGGCAAGGAAGCTCTTGGCGACAAGCTTGCAGGTAACATTGTAAAAGAAATTTACGTACCTGGAAGAATCATTAATATTGTAGTGAAATAATAGCAGTATAGTCTGCTTGACAGACTCTCTTTGAGGACTATTCCTCGTCATATTCTAATATTAATTCTCTGTATCGTAGTTACGTGATGAATGTATGACTGCGATACGGAGAATTTACATGTTATATTCAAAATTTCTGTAAATAATTCAAAAGATAATCTTGAAAATGATTCCCAATTGATTAATATGTGTGATTTTAATGTACGCATTAAAAGTGTTCTTGATGCGTGTGCTAGGATATGTTGTGTTTGTGCGTTGTATGTGTGATTTTTTACGGATAGTGGGATGAAAGTGGATTATTATCCGTATTTATGAACTTGATTTTGGGGTTATGAAATTGGTGTGATTTCAATTTGGGGCATTTTTACGGATAAAATAGCAAATGTCTTTTTCTATCTGTGAAAATGAAGTCGCTTTTGTTGTTGATGTGTGTATAAATACAGATATTTATGAGAATTTTTTTCTGTATCTGTAAAAATGAATAAATAGTGAGTTAGGGACTTGTTTGGAAAGAAAAAATGAGGACATAAATACAGATAAGATGCAAGAAACACATATATATCTGTAAAAATTGCAGTTTTTGAAAATGACACCTTTTTTTCATATGGTGTATAACGTTGGGAATAACAGATTAAAAGCAAAAAATGAAATTGAAGAAAGGATACATATGAACGAAGTAGTTAGATTGCTGAAAAAAGAAGCGGAAAATCTTGATGAAATTATTTTGCAGACTGAAAAGTCGCTGGAAGGCGCCCCTGAAGGAATCTTGAGGATTTCCAGAAACGGAAATACGATGCAATACTACAAAAGAGAAGATGAAAAAGATAGAAACGGAAAATACATAAGGAAGAAAGATATGGGCATTGTTTATGGATTGGCGCAAAAAGAATATGATGAGTCTGTGTTGACTGTTGCACGAAATCAGAAAAAGAAGATAGATAAGTTTTTGAAAAATTATCATCCGGATGATGCAAAAAACATATATACAAAGTTGACAGAAGAGCGTCAATTGCTAACAACTCCGATACTATTGCCGGATGAACAATATATTAGTAAATGGAAAAACAGAGTGTATGAGGGAAAAGAGTTTTTGGAAAATACTCCTGAAATCTACACGGATAATGGAGAAAGAGTCCGCTCAAAATCAGAAAAAATGTTGGCAGACAAATTAAAGGCAATGAATATTCCCTATTTGTATGAGTATCCTCTGTATCTGAATGGCTATGGACTTATATACCCGGACTTTACCTTGTTGAATACGAGAACCAGAGAGGAGTATTATCTGGAACATTTTGGGATGATGGATGATGCATATTATTCCGAAAGAACTGTTAAGAAGATAGAGTCTTATGAAAGAAACGGGATATTTCCCGGTGAAAAGTTGTTAATGACATTTGAAACGAGCAAAAGTCCGATTAATATGAAGTTATTTGAGCGGATGATAAGAAGATACTTGTTGTAAAAGTAAAAAGCATTCTTTAGTTTTAGAGATGATTTCCCTAAAGTAAAAAATGCTTGTTGACGGAATGGGATAATGAAAGGATAGTAAAACTCGTATGAATTATTTCCTTTATTATTTCCTGTTTTGGAACATCTTGATAGTCTGGTTGATTTTCTGTAATTCTTCCGGTGATGAATGTTCTTTGATTACTTCAAGAATAAGATTGATTTCATCCTGGGTAAAAGATATTTTTTCTTTCTTTGCCCTTCCGGCCAATGCGATAAAGAAGGGAAGTTGTTCCTTCTGGGTAAGGTTTTTGCTTTCGAAGAAAATCTTTTGTAGAAAATCCAGTTTGTTTTTTGGAATAGCAGCGATACGGCTGTCGTCCATCCAGTTTAGTTCATTCATTGCGAATCCTCCTGAAACATTTTAAACATAGCTATTTGGTCTTCGGATAAAAAGTTTTGAAGTATGGATTCCGGGGAATCTTCGTTCATATCCTGCATCATGCTCATCATAGAGCTCATTTGTTTGAATTGTTCCATATTTTCCTGCATGCTTGCAAATTGATTCATCATTTCTCTTTCAGATTCGGATAAAAATGGAGAAAGTGCTCTTAACATTTGTCCCAAATCAAAATCTTTCGGTTTTGTCTTCGTGGAATTTGTTTTGTTGTTTTTATAAAAATGATAGGTAATAAGTAATTCATTTAGTTTTATATATAAAGCAATTAATGGCTGCAGTTCTAAGGTCATATACGGCAAGACTACTTTTAATATTTGCAGTTGATTGGAGGTATAGAGTGTGTCAAATGCTGTAATTGGGTCAATCTCTTGATTTTCCATGTAGATTCCTTTTCTTTTGTTATTCAAATCATATGAAATATAGATATAAAATATGCGGATGAGTATTAGAAAGATACCGGACCGGCCTTTTTTTCAAAAAGAACCGGCCCGATATTGACATGATTCATTAGTTAAGGTTAAAAATTTTCCTTAGAATAAACCACATCCGCCGCCGTTACCGTTACCGCAAATGCAAGATAAGATTAAAATCCAGATGATTGCGCTGCAGCAGTTATTGTCGTTACCGCCACATCCGTTTCCGCAGCTGTTACCGCCAAGGAATCCGCCGCCATTATTGCCGCATCCGCCACAGCAGAATAAAAGAATGATAATCCACCACCAGCTACCGCCGTTGTTTCTTCCGCAGTTGTTTTCGCAAGGATTGCAACAGTTGTTGTTGCATCCGCAAGAAGATAAATCTCCCATAGTATCCTCCAAATAATTGATTTATAGTATATGTTATGGAGGTGGCATGACCATGTTTCCGAAGAAAAGAAAAATAGTAAATAATTACCATATGTAGACAAAATACTTGCATTAATTCCAATATATTGTAAAATTAGTGTATATGATTTTAAATTGGGGTACTTGTGTTTATGTCACAGTCAGGTAGTGAAATAATGGGACGTAGTTTCCGCTCAAAGCAGGACTATGACCAGGCGTTGAAGGATGCCGAAAGAATTAACCGATTAAAACAGAATACCGATTTTGATAATATAGAAGATGTACGTGAACTGTTAGATGATTTACATAGTAAAAGAATCCGTTTCTTTACCATTCTGGGGGATGATTTCCTTGAGGAAGTAGAAGAAAGGGAGATTTATCTGGTGCAAAATCCGCCACAGCCTACTAAGAAAAAAGGGATGTTTTCCAAAGCGGATAACAAGGATTCCAAGAAGAAGGGTACAACGGGTGGTAAGAGTGCGAAGAGCACAACTAAGAAAACGGTAAAATCTTCTAAGAAGAAACAGAAGAATCTGGAAGATTATGATGCAGATATGCAGGCGATTATAATCGGGGAAATGCATAGACAGGAGAAGAAGAGAAGGATTTCGGTTGCTTTGTTAAGTGTACTCGCAGCGTCCTGTATCGGATATCTGGCATTTTACTATTATCAATACGAGAAAAACAGTGTTGATTATGAGAATCTTGCCCAGTTAAAAGAGAAGGATGATAAGCAGGCAGTGGATAACGGATACAAGATTACTATCGTAAATGAGAGTAAAGAGATGCCTCCAATCCTTGCAAAATACGAAACTTTATATAAAAAGAATAAAAAGCTAATTGGATGGCTAAAAATAGCCGATACAAATATTGATTACCCGGTAATGCAGACTTCTAACAATGAGTATTATCTGGACCACAATTTTGACCAGGAATATGATAAGAATGGTTCCTTGTTTTTGGACAAGGATTGCAATGCCGCATTTCCGAATACCAATATGATTATCTACGGTCATCATATGAAATCCGGCAAGATGTTTGGTAATCTGAACTACTATAGCAAAGAGAGCTATTATAAAGAGCATCCGCAGATTCAGTTTGATACGATTTATGAGGAAGGAATCTACGACATCATGTATGTGTTCCGTTCCCGAATCTACAATGAAGACGAAGTGGTGTTCAAGTACTATCAGTTTTTTGATGTAAATTCAGAGGATGAGTTTTATTCCGCAATGGATGAGATGTCCCGCATGAGTTTATATGATACAGGCGTTCAGCCGCAATATGGCGACAAATTGATTACTCTGTCAACCTGCGATAATTCGGAGGAAGATGGACGTTTTGTCGTGGTAGCAAAGAAAGTAAACTAATTTTTACATATTGGGTACAGTTTTTTACAAACGGAAAGGCACGGTTGATATGGCAAAATCTGTATTAAAAAAGAAAAAAACGAATAGGAGACTGAAGAAGAGTGTCCGCAGGACGCTTGGTGCGCTTTGCATGATGACGGCGATTATCGTAGCGGCGATTCCATTCCCGGATGCAGCAGCTAATCCGGAAGGAGTTGAGGATACAACAACAACTTCATCGACGGAAGATATTGTATTAAAGTATGATGAGAGCAAAATACAAGATGTTGAATTTACTAATGATAATGACAAGGTAGATGTCGATTATTATAATGCTACAACGAATGGTACAGCATATACTATCGCTAATATGGATGGAGACTGGCAGATGGACTGGCAGTTCCGTTATTATAAAGGCGCAACTGATGGCTATATCACAAAATATAATAATCAATATCAACAACCTCAAGTGGAGTTGAATTATCGTGTTTTTTCTGATTACCTGAATATTACAAAAGCTGATTATGATAAATATACGCAAAGTACCGCGAAAGAGCTTACTTCGACTGATATTAAGGTTTATGCCGGAGATAAGGAAATCCCCAATCTTCCGGCGTTGCCTGTTAAAACGTTGGGATATGTATATGTATTAGATGCAGAAGACGAAAAGGCGACAATAGG
>JAZSEL010000089.1:0-49856 GCA_045531685.1 Lachnospiraceae bacterium
TATATTGTTATTAATATTCTAATGATTATACATCATATAGTATCAGAAATGCAATGTCAAAAATTAACCTTGGCATTTTCTTATCTGAATCTCACACCATGCAGGTAAAAATCCACTTCCGATGGCAACATTTCTTGAAATCGCATGAGATTCCGCAGTCCCATAATATGGCACCTTTCCTCTTGCAATAATTTCTTGTTTCAGAAGTGTTACCAGATTCACTGCAAGACCTCTGCCTTCGTATCCCGGCACAGCATCTACACCAATCTGCCATAAATATTTTCCATCTTCACTGCATCCTGCCATGGCAATAGGTTCCTCCCCGTCATAGGCAGCAACCGCAAGGACATCCGGCTGAACCGGGGAAAAACTTAAAGCATATGTATTAAAACGGGCATCTTCTCTAAACTGTTCCAGTTCTTCTTTTTCAAACCATTTGATCTTAAATCGTGGTCTTTCCATGGTTGGTTCTTCCGAAGGCAAAAAATAAATGTGGGTATCAAAGATTTCTCTGTCATATTTATTTAATTCAGCTTCCAGTTTTCGCAAGTTTTTAAAATCACACCACCACTCCGGTTTCTCCTTTGCAAAAACTTCCCGAATCCATGGATGCATTACTGCATCCGCCATCACGTAAGCCTTTCCCATGATAATTGCGACTCTAAAAAATGTGTCATGCTTGATATGAAGTCTTGCACCATTCAACACCTTTGTCGGGCTTAAATGTATTTTATCCGTAATCCACTCACCATCATCTACATTATAATCCAAAGCAAACTGGCGCAGTGTCTTTTCCATATATTCATGATCGATTCTCATAAGTACCTCTTATTTCCTGCTAGGTTTTCAATTTCTAATATGTTATAATCTCACTTATATTAGCACAATCAAATACAATTGAAAAGAAAAAGGAGAACCTCATGAAGCTGATCTCATGGAATGTTAATGGCTTACGCGCCTGTGTTGGAAAAAATTTTTTAGATTTCTTTCAGGAAATCGATGCCGATATCTTTTGTATTCAGGAATCAAAATTGCAGGAAGGACAGATTGTTTTAGATCTGCCTGGGTACCATCAATATTGGAACTATGCTGAAAAAAAAGGTTATTCGGGAACTGCCATTTTTACCAAACAGGAGCCGCTTTCCGTTTCCTACGGCATTGGTATTGAAGAACATGACAAAGAAGGACGTGTCATTACTTTAGAATTTGATAAATTTTACATGATTACCGTTTATACCCCAAATTCTCAGGATGGGCTTGCAAGGCTCTCCTACCGAATGGAATGGGAAGATGCTTTTCGCGCTTATCTAAAAAAACTGGAAGAAACAAAACCTGTCGTATTCTGTGGCGATCTGAATGTCGCACATAAAGAAATCGATTTAAAAAACCCGAAAACCAATCGTAAAAATGCAGGTTTTACTGATGAAGAACGTGAAAAATTCTCGATTCTTCTGGAAAACGGTTTTATTGACACCTTCCGCTACTTCTATCCAAATGTGGAAGGGATTTATTCCTGGTGGTCCTATCGTTTTCAGGCAAGAGCAAAAAATGCTGGGTGGCGCATTGACTACTTCCTCATATCTGAATGTTTAAAAGAAAATTTGAAAGGAGCCCATATCCATACAGAGATTTTAGGCTCTGATCACTGTCCTGTGGAATGTATTTTAGATATCTAATTGCGCAACTTTTGCAATGTGAACAACAAATGTTTCACTTGGATTTTTCTTTACCATATTTTATAATAATTACAGAACTTGCGATTGGTCGCATAAGGGAAAGTTCGTATAGCAAAAATCTAAATGTAAAAAGGAGAAAACAACAATGGATTTAAAATTAAGACCAGCTAGTGAATGCAAATTTGATGCAGTATCTCTCGGTGAAGTAATGCTTCGTCTTGATCCAGGCGAAGGACGTATCCGTACAGCAAGACAGTTTACCGCATGGGAAGGTGGCGGAGAATACAACGTTGTACGTGGTCTTCGCAGATGTTTCGGTTTAAGAACTGCAGTTATGACAGCATTTGCTGATAACGAAGTTGGTATGCTAATGGAAGACTTTATCCTTCAGGGTGGGGTTGACACATCCTTAATTAAGTGGATGAAGACAGATGGTATCGGAAGAACTTGCCGTAACGGACTGAACTTTACAGAGAGAGGTTTCGGTATTCGTGGTGCAGTAGGATGCTCAGATCGTGCAAACACAGCCATCTCAAAAGCAACACCGGAAGACTTTGATTTTGAATATATCTTTGGTGAACTAGGAGTTCGTTGGTTACACACAGGTGGTATCTATGCTGCTTTGTCTGAACAATCTTGTGAAACTGTGCTTGCAGCAATCAAGACAGCTAAAAAGTACGGAACTATCGTGTCTTATGATCTCAACTATCGTCCATCTATGTGGAGTGCAATTGGTGGACATGCGAAAGCACAGGAAGTAAATAAAGAGATTGCAAAATACGTTGACGTTATGATTGGTAATGAAGAAGACTTCACAGCTTGCCTCGGATTTGAAATCGAAGGTAATGATGAAAACTTAAAAGAGTTAAACATCGAAGGCTACAAGAAGATGATTAACGAAGCGGTAAAGACATATCCGAACTTCAAGGCGGTTGCAACAACCCTCCGTGAAGTTAAGACAGCCACAGTCAACGACTGGAGCGCTCTTTGCTGGGCAGGCGGTGAAATCTACAAGGCAAAAGACTACAAGGGTCTTGAAATCATGGACCGTGTAGGCGGTGGTGACTCCTTTGCATCAGGACTTATCTATGGTCTTATGACAACGGGGGATGCGGAGATCGCAGTTAACTACGGTGCGGCTCATGGTGCACTTGCCATGACAACACCTGGCGATACCACAATGGCAAGCAAAAAAGAAGTAGAAGCCATTATGGGTGGCGCAGGCGCAAGAGTTCAGAGATAATAAGAAAATATAAAAGAAGAGGAAGCATTGTGTGACATGCTTCCTCTTCTTTTGATGAAATTGGTATATCAATAAAGGGTATCAAAAATAAGAATGGTGTGGTTGACAGAAGAGGTTTTCATGGTAGGATAGAAGATGTCCGGATATGACAAGAAGGAAAATGATTTATCATATAAAATGATTTACTGCAGTAGGGTATTGTGTCAAGTGAACCTTGATAAACCGGGTTAAAAGAAAAAACGTAGAGAATTAATGAGGAAAGAATATGAAGTTTGTAATACAGCGTGTGACACACGCATCGGTAACAGTAGATGGTAATGTCCTTGGAAAAATAGGAAAAGGATTTATGGTTTTGATTGGTGTTTCTGACACAGACAATGAAGCCATTGCAGATAAAATGGTACAGAAGCTGATTAATCTCCGAATTTTTGAAGATGAAAACGGTAAGACCAATTTAGCACTCAAGGATGTGAATGGGGAGTTGCTTTTGATTTCACAATTTACCTTGTACGCGGATTGCAAGAAGGGCAACCGTCCGTCCTTTGTGAAAGCAGGTTCGCCGGATGAGGCCAATGCTTTGTATCAATATATTATTGCAAAGTGCAAGGAAGAGATTGCAGTGGTAGAAGAAGGCGAGTTTGGTGCGGACATGAAAGTGGAGCTGTTAAACGACGGTCCGTTTACGGTAGTGTTGGACAGCATGGAGATAGTTGGGCAGTAGGACGGGGATTGGAAGCAGAGTGTAGTGGCTATTAGAAGCAACGTGTAGCAGGTAATGGAAGCAGAGTGTAGCTACTATTAGAAGCAATGTATGAAAGGTATTGATAGAAGGAAGTAATTTATGGAGCGAATCTTAGAATATAAGATTTCTAAGGAAGATGACGGAAGAACCATAAAGGATTTTTTACAAGGGAGGGGTTTTTCCGGTCAGAATATAGTAGAACTGAAAAAGATGAAGGAAAGCATCCTTTTAAATGGCGTGTGGGAATATGTGACCTGTAGAGTCAAAGAAGGAGATAATCTATGCATACATATTTGCGAGGAAGAATCTTCGGAAAAGATTCCGCCGGTGGAACTTCCCTTTCCTGTAATATACGAAGATGAAGATATCGTTGTGGTGAATAAACCTGCAAATATGCCTATTCACCCTTCGCTTAATAATTATGAGAATACTTTGGGTAATGCGGCGGCATATTATTTTGCCAAGCAGAATAAGCCGTTTGTTTTCCGTTGCATTAACCGGTTAGACCGGGATACCACCGGATTGACCATATTGGCCAAGCATATGGTTAGTGCCGGGATATTGCAAACCCAGATGATGGAAAGAAAGATTAAGCGGGAATATCTTGCTATTGTTGATGGTGTTATTGAAGAAGAGGAAGGAACGGTTGATGCCCCGATTGGGCGAAAAGATGGTTCCACCATTGAGCGGATGGTAGACTATGAAAATGGGGAACGGGCAGTGACCCTTTACCGTGTGCTGGGACGGAAAAAAGCACTTATGCAGAATACCCAAAAAGAAGAGAATGATTTGCCGGCTGATACGGGAAGTGCAACCTTGGTTGCCCTCAAGCTTGAAACCGGCCGGACCCATCAGATCCGCGTACATATGACCCATATCGGGCATCCGTTATTGGGTGATTTCTTATACAACCCATCGGATGAGAGGATGAGCCGACAGGCATTGCATGCATGGCATTTGACTTTCACACATCCTATTACAGGAGAAGAGATGTGTTTTGAGGCACCGGTTCCGGAGGATATGCTGGGATATTGGGATTGTGAAGATAGCGAATAATCGAAAAGGCGACAATAGAGAACGGCAGAAAATAATGAAAGCCGGATAATAGGGAAAACCGGATGATAGAGAATGTCGGATAATAAAGGAAACCGGATGATAGGAATGTCGGATAATAAAGATAAAATAGAACTATAGGTAATGGATATGGAACAAGAGGTAAGGGTTGAGGATATGGAAGAGAGAAGATTTTGTAAAAAGTGCCTGATAAGAGATTTGGCAGTAGAAGAGCAAAAGGATTTACAGAAGTATATTGATGTTATTAAAAAGCAGGATAGAGTAAGTGATGAACTCTATGAAAAGAGGTTGAATATTTGTCGTGAATGTGACAAGCTTCTGGATGCCACCTGTGAAGCATGTGGCTGTTATGTAGAATATCGTGCCATTATTAAACATGGAAAGTGCCCATATAAGAAGTGGTAAGTACTTCGGTGAGAAAAGTGGTAGCGTTTTAATGAGAGTGTGTCATGCTATAGTTGTATTGTGGCTTATGAATCAAAGGTTTTGTTTATAGAATAGGTCAATAAAAGTATTGAGATTAGGTGTAAGGCATATGAAGAGAGCTTATTTGTTGATTTGTATGCCGATTTGCATGGTAACCAAAGGAATATGGCATATGAAAAATATATTGTGGATAGTTCATATGCTAGATTGGTGTTAATATATAGAAAAGTGACACATGAAAAGATAATAAAGGAGAAAACATAAGCCGCCAGGCAAGAATAAAGCTCCAAAGAGCAAGAATGGTCTCTAAAGAGCAAGAATAAAGCTCCAGAAAAGCAAGAATGGTCTCTAAAGAGCAAGAATAAAGCCCAAAGAAGCAAGAATAACAGAAAAAGCAGAAAGAAGAATAGAAAAGAACAAAACTACAGATAAAACTATAGTTAAAACGCCAGGCAATGCAAAAGCATTGCCTGGCGTTTTAACTAATAAAATATCTATTCATTCTTATTTTCCACAGCTAATTCCGGATTCATACGGAGTAACTGAGATTCAATTTCTTTGTCTTCCATAGGAACATAATTGATCTGGACTTTAATGTCCTGGGCATAGTTACCGAATGATTTACCAAAGATGGTAAGTCCGCCGATATGCTCGGCATCGTCGTCAACGCCGATTCGGAATTTTAATTGGCTGCTGCTGTCCAGATGGAAGTCGTTAATGGTAACATCAGAAATCTTTAAGGCATCAATAAAGGTGCCGTATTCATTAATGATGAGAAGTTTTAATAAGCCGTACTGATTCCAGTTGTGTTCCCACCAGTCAGGAGTAAAGATACCCTGGACGTCGGCGAAGTCACCCGGTGACAGCCAACCGCCTAAATACACGTCATTTAGGTAGAAGCTGATGTCGGAAGGCCAGTTGCTGTTGCTTCCGGGAGCTTCCGAACTGATTTCCAGTGAAATCATAATCTGAGAAATCTTCTGTGTATACGGTATGAAGTTTGGAATCATGTATTCAACAAAGCCCTTGGTGAACCAAATTATATCTGCTTCATAACGGTCAGGATGAGAGAAGTAACGGATATCGTCTTCTTCTCCAATAATTTTCTGGGAGGAAGCAAGTCCACAGGTAGGAAATACTTTGTAATTGGAGAAATGCCCAACCTTAAGTTCGGTCTTATATGCATTTTCATTTTCTTCTTTATTATCGATGTCGATTAGAATCTTATCCAGTAATAAAGAGCATATTTTCTGGTTGCCATGGCCCTCTGCTTCGTTAGAAGTGGAGATGACGCCACAGGTTTCTAATTTCTTGATATGACTGGTTAGTGCTCCGTTGGTGATGTTCAACTTGGAAGCCAACTCATTCATATTCATATTCTTGTGTTTTTTAAGAATTTTGATGATTTCGATACGTACGTCTGAACCCAGTGCTTTGAATAGCTCCAGACCTTCGTCCAGTGATTCAATGTGCAGCATATGAAACGCTCCTTCTTTTTCCTTATCTTCCCTTATCATATGGAAACACCATATTCTATTTTATATTAATACGAAATAAAGAAAAAATCTACACTTAATTCTATTAAAAGGCAAAGATAATTGAGAAATATACGTAGTATTTTATGGAATAGTAAAAATATGAAATAGTTTTGTAAAAACTAAATCATTTTATTGAAAAAATTCCTTTTTTAGAAAAAAGGAGTTTGGGACAGAAAAAAATACGTTTCCATATATGGACGTAAGGATGTTTTAGAAAAAACTAAACTTTACTAAAAAATAAAATATTTTGAATGTTCGAAAAATGAAAACAATTTCTGATGGCAAAAATTCATAAAAAAGCAACGAAAGTAGGTCGCTAATAGAAAAAAGTAACAAAAACAGGCAGGATGTTTTGATTATATGTTACAAACATCTAAAATATTTAAGAGAAATCTAAAATACATGTTTACAGAGTAAAAAACATGTGCTAAGGTTAGTTCAGAAGTTGAGAGACAGATAGCTCTCTACTTCAGAAGGTTAATATTTCATAAGGAGGGTTTTATAATGAGAAAGAAACTTATTGCTACACTTTTGTGTACAGCAATGGTTGTTGCAAGCTTAGCAGGCTGTGGTTCTAAAGAAGCAGCTAGCTCAGGTGCAGAAGCAAGTGATGATGCAGCAGTAGAAGAAGCTGCAGCAGAAGAAGCAGCAGGAGAAGAAGCTGCAGAGGTTGAGGCGGTTGTATCTTCTTACGGTGATGAGAATGGTACAAAATTAGAGTTCTGGACATTCGTTGATGCTCACGCAGAATTCTTCGGAGCGATGACAGAAAAATGGAACGAAGCTAACCCAGACAGAACAATCTACTTAACAACATCTACATATCCATATGCAGATATGCACACAAAGTACTTAATGTCTTTACAGGCTGGTACAGGTGCTCCTGACCTTTGTGACGTAGAAGTTGGTCAGTTCCCTAACGTAGTTGCAGGTCTTGATCAGTGGTTAGTACCTATCAATGATTACGCAGCTCCTTACTTAGATACTATGGTAACAGCTCGTATGGAAACATATGCCGGCTCTGACGGTAACTACTACGCTGGTCCTTACCACGTAGGTGCAGCTGTTATGTACTATAACTTAGGTGTTCTTGAACAGTACGGAATTACACAGGCTGACGTTGACGCAGTTGTTACATGGGATGACTATGCAGCACTCGGTAAGAAATACGTAGAAGCTCGTGGCGAAGAAGGTAAGAAATTTACATCTGTAGATACAGGCGGAACAGACTGGTTATGGATTTCCATGGCTCAGTGTGGTGAAGACTGGACAGGTGGATTCGAAGGTCCTGCAAATGTACAGTTAGAATCTGTTTCTAAAATGTTAAAATATCAGCAGCAGTTATTAGCAGATGGTATCGCTATGACATCTCCTGACGGACAGGTTGACTTGGAAGCTGGTTTCCAGAACATTCTTGATCAGGGTATCGTTTCTTTCCCTAAGGCTATGTGGTATATGAGCCGTTTCATGAACTATATGCCTGAAGAAAAAGGCAACTGGTATATTGCTAAATGTCCTGTATGGGAAGAAGGTCAGC
Source organism: Lachnospiraceae bacterium (assembly GCA_045531685.1). Taxonomy (GTDB): domain Bacteria; phylum Bacillota; class Clostridia; order Lachnospirales; family Lachnospiraceae; genus RGIG8767. The sequence goes on from JAZSEL010000089.1 coordinate 8,237, forward strand.
CATGTTCAGTAGGTATCGGTGGTACAGGTACTGTTACATCTCAGCAGTCAGCTAACAAAGAATTAGCAGCTGAATTTGCAGCTTGGGCTAAGATGTCAGCTGAAGGTGAAAGATATATCTGGGATATCTTAGGATTCGACGTATGTAATACAGCTTACTGGACAGATCCTGAATTTGCACAGAATGAAGAAAATCAGTACAATACATTCTTCCGTAACAAACCTTACGAAGTATTGGCAGACATCGGTCTTGAAAACATTGGTAAGATTTCTGTAGTAGCAATCTCTCCAACGGTTAATGACCAGATTAACTTAGTTACATTAAACGCTATTCTTGAAGAAGGCGCTGATGTAGATACAGCATTACAGGAAGCACAGGATGCTATCGATCTTGAACAGTAATAGCTTAGTAAATAACAGGTTGTGAACCTGCATGAATTGCCTAAGAGGTTCTCTTAGGCAATTCTTTTTAGAATCGGAGTTAGGAGAAAAAATATGGAAAAGAAAAAAAGCGTATGGCATCGATTTATATATAGCCAGAAAGTAGCTCCATATGTGTTTGTTTTACCTTTTATCATCAGTTTTATTCTTTGGTGGATTTATCCGATGGTTAGTACGGTTACTATGAGTTTTCAGGATATTAAACCGGCGGGTGCTGAATGGGTAGGGTTAAAAAACTATTCTAAGCTGTTAAAAGATACGGTATTTCATCAGGCGGTTTTTAACAGTACTATGTATATGCTTTTAACATTAGTATTGTTGATTCCTTTCCCTATGCTGTTTGCTGTTTTGATGGATAGTAATCTGGTAAAAGCAAAAGGTGTATGGAAGGCAATCCTTTATGCACCGGCATTGACATCTGTTGTTATTTCCGGTACCTTATTCCGTTTGATGTTTTCGGAATATCAGACCGGTCAGATGAACGTAATTTTACAGTTTTTCGGAATGGAGCCGATTAAGTGGTTGAAGGAATACCCAACCTCTTATTTTGCATTGCTTTTACTCTGTTGCTGGAGATGGACAGGTGTAAATATGTTGTACTTCCTGTCGGGTCTTAAGGGAATAGATAAGGGATTATACGAGTCAGCGGATATTGACGGAGCTTCCCCATGGCAGAAATTCCGTTATGTTACCGTTCCGTTGTTAAAGCCTACTACAATCTACGTATTGACCATTTCTGTATACGCAGGTTTGGCTATGTTCTTAGAGAGCTTTATGCTCTGGGCAGGTAACGGTTCACCGAATAATATCGGTCTTACAATCGTTGGTTATTTATATCGTCGTGGTATTGAAAAGATGCAGCTTGGCTACGCTTCTGCGGTTGGTCTGGTATTACTTGTTATTGCTCTTATCATTAACATGATTCAGTTAATAGCGAACGGAACCTTTAAGAAGGAGGAGAGATAAATGGCAAAAGAAAAGAATGTTAAAGTCGGCGGAACGAAACGTACTATTCTGACTGTTCTTTCTACAGGTTTGTTTGCAGTGCTTAGTGCGATAATCGTATTCCCTGTATTTGCCGGATTACTTGCTTCCTTCCGTCCGGGACGTGAATTGATTCGTAAGGGTCTTGCAATTGATTTGGATATTTCTACTATGAATCTGGATAATTATTTCTATATTTTAAGTGGAAATGAAGACTCATTGAAATATTTAAATTGGTTTAAAAACAGTTTAGTGCTTACCTTGGTAACAGTTGTAGGAACATTAATGATTTGTTTCTTTATTGCTTACGGTCTGTCTATGTACGAATATAAGTTAAAGAACTTTTTGTTCTTCTTAGTTATTGCAACTATGATGGTACCGTTTGAAATCTTAATGTTACCACTGTATCAGGAAGTAATTAGCATGAAATTAATCGACACCATGGGTGGTGTTGTGCTGCCGGGACTTTGTGGTGCTTCCACCATATTCTTCTTTAGACAGTATATGACGGGGCTTCCAAAAGACTTATTGGATGCAGGGCGTATTGACGGTGCATCAGAATATGGTATTTGTTGGAAGATTATGCTTCCGATTACCAAGCCGGCATTTGCTTCCATGGCGATTTTATGTTCTATGGGTGCATGGAACAATTTATTGTGGCCTTTACTTGTATTTAGAAGTACTGACAAATTTACCCTCCCTATTGGTTTAAATACATTATTAACTCCTTACGGAAACAATTACGACGTATTGATTGCAGGCTCTATGTTTTCCATTATTCCTGTATTGACCGTATTCTTATGTTTCCAGAGTTACTTTATTGACGGTATGACAGCAGGTGCAGTAAAGGGATAAAAATATGAAAAACGCAGAGATGGTCTGTTTGCTTTGCGCTTTTATAAAGAAGGTGAAAGAAAAATGGATACGCAATTAAAGTATAACGAGCCTTGGATATTGCAGCGTGCGGACCCATATGTTTATAAGCATACGGACGGGACCTATTATTTTACGGCTTCCGTACCGGCGTATGACGGAATTAATCTCCGCCGTGCAGACAGCCTTGCCGGACTTCAAAATGCAGAAGAAGTGGAAGTATGGCATAAGCATGAAAAAGGTCCTATGAGCCAGCATATCTGGGCTCCGGAATTATATTACATAAATGGTGCCTGGTATATTTATTATGCAGGAAGTGATGTGGATGATATCTGGGCACTACGCCCATATGTACTGGAATGTAAGGATGAAGATCCGATGACGGGCACATGGACAGAGCTTGGAAAAATGAAAGCGGCAGACGAGGATGTTTTTTCCTTTGAGGCATTTTCCTTAGATGGTACGATTTTCGAAAACAAAGGAGACTATTACTATGTGTGGGCAGAAAAAGTTGGGGTTGGCCCGCAGATATCCAATCTGTACATAGCCCGGATGGAGAGGCCGGATAAATTGGCAACCGTTCAGGTTCTGTTAACAACACCGGATTATGATTGGGAGAGAGTGAATTTCTGGGTAAATGAAGGTCCGGCAGTTTTAAAGCATGAAGGAAAAATCTATCTGACTTATTCGGCAAGTGATACGGGTCCTGCTTATTGTATCGGTCTTATGGAAATTGATGAAGATGCGGATATGTTAGATCCGGCATGTTGGAAAAAGAAACGTTATCCGGTTCTTAAAACGGATGAAGCAAAAGGAATTTACGGACCGGGACACAACTCTTTTACTAAGGATGAAGAAGGAAATGATATTATGGTATATCATGCCAGAACAGAGTCAAAGATTGTGGGAAATCCGTTGTATAATCCTAATAGACATGCGCATGTAATGCAAATAAAATGGGATGAAAACAAAAAACCGGTTTTTTCTTATGAATAAATAACAATACTCGCAGCAGAATGGGATATTTTGCTGCGAGTTATAGGATATAAGAAAATGCGGTTTGGCTATTGGAGTTTATTATGAAAAAGAAAAATTTATTTTTAGTTCTGATAATTGTGGCATGCATGGCAGTTGGTGTAATGATGGCAGTGGCTAATGCGGGTGGCGTGACTCGGGTGGCAGCCCAGGTGGCTCTGGAAGATATTAATAAGGGGCTCATGATGGCAGATGCTTCTTTGCATGACCCGGCTATGGCAAAGGGAGAGGACGGAAAATACTATATGTATGGAAGTCATATGACGGCTGCTACATCAACAGACCTTCGCAATTGGAAAATGTTTGGAAATGGCGTGGACGCAGATAATCCTATGTTTGATAATCTGATACAGGAGCCTTTTGAAGCATTTGAGTTTGTTGGGGAAAACAACGAAGGATGGTATTCGGTATGGGCACCGTGCATTATTTACAATGATGTAATGGATAAGTATATGATGTATTTCTGTACCACATCTTCCTATATTAAGTCTAATATCTGCTTGGCGACAGCAGATGATATCGGAGGACCGTATACTTACCGGGATACTCTTTTGTATTCGGGATTTGCAAAAATGCTTGCCCGTGAGACGAATATCTATGATGTAATTCCGGATGATAAGACGGCTATTTTGCAATATGATATTGGTGCAGGGTTTAACAATGGTACCTGGCCAAACTGCATTGATCCGGCTCTGTTCTATGACGAAGAGAACAGACTTTGGATGGTATATGGTTCATGGTCCGGCGGAATTTTCCTGCTCGAAATTGATAAGGCAACGGGGCAGATTATTCATCCGAAAGAGGATTTGGCAAATGGTGTGGATGATTATTACGGCAAGCGTCTGGTGGGCGGAATGCATCATGCCATTGAGGGACCGCATATAGAGTACGATAAGGAAAGCGGTTATTACTATCTGTTTGTTTCGTACGGTGGACTGGAAAGAATGGGCGGTTATCAAATCCGCGTATACCGTTCTGAAAATGTGGACGGACCATATGTGGATATGAAAGGAAATACCGTTTGGGAAGAAGAAAATATTCAGGACTTTGGTGTAAAGCTTATGGGTAATTACACACTTCCTAATTTAAATGCAGCCTATATGGCTCCGGGGGGACAGAGTGCTTATACGGATGATGACGGTAAGAAATACGTTGTCTACCATCAGCGTTTTGATTTGGGTACGGAATATCATGAGCCAAGAGTGCATCAGTATTTTATTAATGAAGAAGGATGGCCGGTGGTGGCTCCCCATGCAACAAGTAACGAGAAATTATCAGAAAAGGGATATGACGCATCGGTACTGGAAGGAACCTTCTATTTGCTCAATCACGGAAGCGCAGTGGATGCGGCTATCAACGAGCCGGTAGAAGTCCAGTTTGAAAACGGAACAATAAGCGGTGGTATGACCGGTACCTATTCGGTTACGAAGGGTACTAATTTCGCTCAGATAACCATTGACGGAGTTACCTATAAAGGGGTTTTAGTGGAAATGTTGGATGATACCAATAATCCAACCTTTAATTTTACCGGAATAGGCAGCAATAACCAGAGTCTTTGGGGCGTCCGCTACATTGAGACGTTGCAGGCAGCGGAATAATGTAAGAGGTAGTCAAAACCGGGTGGAGGCGGTTTTGATAAAATATGGGTTATATAAAAAGAGAAGGAAAGGAATGGTTTTAACATGGCAAAATTAGTGATTAACACAAGCAAAACAGAAGGAACAATTGCACCTGAAATTTATGGACATTTCTCAGAACATTTGGGAAGATGCATTTATGAAGGACTTTATGTTGGGGAAAATTCCGATATTCCAAATGTAAACGGCATGCGCTGTGATGTTGTGGAAGCATTAAAGGAAATGCAGATACCGTTACTTCGTTGGCCGGGAGGATGCTTTGCCGATGAGTATCATTGGAAGGACGGTATTGGCGATAAGAGCAAACGTAAAAAAATGATTAATACCCATTGGGGTGGAGTGGTTGAAGATAACAGCTTCGGTACCCATGAATTTATGGAATTGTGTAAACAGCTTGGTTGTAAAACCTATGTGAATGGTAATCTGGGAAGCGGAACCGTACAGGAAATGTCTGAGTGGGTAGAGTACATGACATTTAATGGGGTTTCCCCAATGGCGGATCTCCGTAAAGAAAACGGACATGAAGAACCATGGAGCGTTGATTATTTTGGTGTAGGAAATGAAAACTGGGGATGTGGCGGAAACATGACACCTGAGCATTATGCCAATGAATACCGCCGTTACCAGACATATGTAAGAAGCTACGACGGAGCTGCACCAATCCAGAAGGTATGCTGTGGCGCCAATGTGGACGATTATCATTGGACAGAGGGAGTTATGAAGACTTGTTTTGATCATGTACTGCCTCAGTTCCATGGATTTATGGATCATATTTCCCTTCATTATTATGTTCATCCGGAAGGATGGGAGATCAAGGGAAGTGCTACGGATTATGATGATGAAGTTTGGTATAAGACATTAAATAAAGCTTTATATATGGAAACCCTGATTAACAGACATAGTGCAATTATTGACCAGTATGATCCGGAAAAGAAGATTGGTCTTTGTGTGGATGAATGGGGAACATGGTTTACTTGTGAGCCGGGAACCAATCCGGGATTTTTGTACCAGCAGAGTACCGTAAGGGATGCCCTTGTAGCAGGTATTACATTAAATATCTTTAATAAGCATTGTGACAGAGTGAAAATTGCTTGTATCGCACAGCTTGTTAATGTATTGCAGTCTGTCATCTTAACAGAAGGTGAAAAGATGATTAAGACACCTACCTATCATGTATTCCATATGTATCGTCATCATCAGGGTGCCGAACTCCTTGACAGTGCATTATCCGGAGTGGAAGAAATCGGTATTGGGGAATGGAAGGTTCCTGCGGTTACTGAATCCGTATCTAGGAAGGATGGCGTAATGACTATCACATTGAATAACCTGTCTACGGATTCGGCAAATGAAATCGATATTGTGTTTGACGAAGACAGAACCTACGAAGTGGTAGAAGCAAATATCGTAACAAATGAAAATATGTGTGCCCATAATACATTTGAAGCTCCGGAAGTAGTAAAAGAAGAGAAGTTTGGAGCATATGATGTAAACGGCAATACCATGAAAGTTACACTGCCTCCTTGTAGTGTAGTAGAAATTCGTGTAAAATAATTACTTGGAAGAATAAAGTGCTGCCCCATATAGGGGCAGTTCTTATATAAAGAAAAGTAAAGGAAGAGTTGGATATGTTCAGTTATGATAACAAGGTATTTGATGTAATAAATAAGATAGTGGATTGGTTGTTTGTAAGTTTATTATGGCTTTTATTTTCCTTGCCGGTTGTTACGGTTGGAGCATCCACGACGGCTTTGTTTGAAACGGTACACAAAGTAATCCGTAGAGGAAAGGGCTATGTGTGGCGGACATTCTGGACGACATTCAAATCCAATTTCAAAAAAGCAACCATAATCTGGCTGATACAGTTGGGAATTCTCCTTTTGTTGTGGGGAGATATGAAGATTATGGAAATGGTTCTCGAACAGGGCTCTAAATTTGGTGCCCTTTACTATTTCTTTTATGTGACTATGTTTATGGTGTATGTGTGGGTGGTTTATACCTGCGTATACATAGCAAGAATTGAAGATACCATTAAGGTAACAATGAAAAATGCTGCCTTTATGGCGATTATGAATTTGCCTTGGGCAATTGTGATTGTGGCAGCATTCATTGGTGCAGTTGTTCTTGCCAGTGTGTCTCCGATTTGTGCATTTATCCTGCCAACCGGGGTGTTTGTGTTGTATGACATAATCCTGATGCGGATATTTGGAAAGTATATACCTATGGAAGACGAGGATAAAGTGGAGGAACATTCTGCAGAAAGTATAGTAGAAGTTGTGGAAGAATAAGTAGTAATAGATTGCTACTTGAGGAGATGGATATGATAGTTGACTTATCCGGATTTACAAAGGAATGCAGTTGTGGGCAGCAGCATGGGATTACTGTGAAACAGATATGGATTGAGGAGAATGCGGTAGCCCATTTACAAGATACCCTGGATGGGTATAAGCATCCGGTTATTGTATGTGATGCCAATACAAAAAGAGCATCCTATGAATATATGAAAGACTATTTCGACACATTAGAGGTATTGGAAGTAGAAGGAGAGGATATACATGCCAATGAAATCTATGTGGAGAAGGTAAAAGAACAATTGGGATGTGATACCGATATTCTGGTGGCGGTTGGCGCCGGAACCATACATGATTTGACAAGGTATGTGGCGTATGTGAGGAATATTCCGTTTGTGTCGGTTCCTACAGCAGCAAGTGTGGATGGTTTTGTATCTTCCGTTGCCGCTATGACATGGTATGGGATGAAGAAAACATTAACTGCGGTAGCACCGATTCGGGTATTGGCAGATACGAGGATTTTTTCAAAAGCACCCTTCCGGTTGACGGCATCCGGAATTTCAGATTTGATGGGAAAATATACCGCCCTTTTGGATTGGAGAATTTGCCACATATTGACGGGAGAGTATTTGTGTGAGAACGTATATGATCTGGAACTCAAAGCAGTAAAAGAAGTGGAAAGTTCCCTTGATAAGATTAAGACGGGTTCACCGGAGGCATGCGAGAAGTTGATGTATGCGTTGATATTATCCGGTTTGGCAATGCAGATGATTGGCAACTCCAGACCGGCTTCCGGTGCAGAGCATCACGTCTCACATTTGTGGGAAATGGAGATTATTAATGATTACTTAGATGCGCTTCACGGAGAAAAAGTATCCATCGGATTAATCCTCTGTATGGAATATTATGAGAAGATTCGCAAAGCCATTGAAGACGGAACTTGTGAGGTTGTAGACGGAAGAGAGTACGAAATGGAACTATTGCAGGAGTCATTCGGAACAAAAGGTAAACTGGAAGAAGCTCTTGACGAGAATAATCCTAATCTAATGGAAAATCTTGACTTGGATAGACTAAAGAGTATGCTTCCGCGGATAGCTGAGGAATTAAGAAAGATGCCTTCCTATGAATACATGCAGAAGATATTGTCAGATACCGGCTGTATTACCAAGATGGAAGAATTGTCTTTAGAAGAGAATAAGAAAGAGATTACATTAAAGCTCTGTCCGTATGTCAGAAGACGTCTTACCCTTCTTAGAATTGCCAAAAATTTGCATTTCCTGGGAGGATTATATTAGAAGCTGTAAAAACGGTCGATATGGAAAATCCATATCGACCGTTTTTATTATGGTTCAATACTGATATTTATGTTGTATTTGTAGAAGGAATCAATCCATTATCCAAATATTGACATGATATTACCAACGATAATTCCACCGAAGGTACCGATAACATATCCCATTAACGCCATTAATACACCAACAGGAACCAAAGCACCGCTGTAAGCACCTGCTAAGATAGGAGCAGAAGCAGTTCCGCCGATGTTTGCTAAGGAAGCAACGCCACATGTAAACATGTCCAACTTAAAGATTTTAGCAATAATTACCATAAGGATTCCATGGATGGCAAGAATCATAAAGCCGGAGATAATCCATATAGGAGCATCTGATAATTCTAAGAAGCTTGCACGGGATGCCAATAATGCAACTACAGAATAGAGTAATACATTAGAGAGCTCGGAAGCTCCTGCCATTTTACCGATAGGAGTAACGGCACAAATAAGACCGGCAACAGTAATGAATAATACAGTCCATGTAGCCTTGTCAAGGAATGGAGCTACACCATTGATGGTAGCACCGATGTTCTGACCAAGTGCAGAAATAACAAGTCCTAAACCGAGTAAGAAGATAAGGTTGATAAAGGTAATTGGTCCGTCGATTCCCTTAGCATCTTCTTCCAGTTTTTTAGATACTTCATCAAGAACTGTAGTGTCGGCTTTTGCCCACTTGTTAAACTTAGGAGCTAAGTTAATTGCCCAGAGTAAGAACATAACCCAGATAGAGTAATCAATTGAGTCAATAACCAAAGCATATGCCATGTCAGCTTCTCCGATATCGAAGGCAGCCTGAACAGCAATCATGTTACCGGAACCGCCCATCCAGCTTCCGCATAATGCGCCGAGAGCTTTCCAAGCTTCTGCACCGAGAGCAGAATGCATAATAGCGTATGTAGCAATAAATCCAATTGCAATGGTTAAGGATGCAGCAAAGAAACCACCCAGCATCTTAGGACCGAGCTTTAAGATTTTACGGATGTCACAACGGAGTAACATCAAGAAAATCATTGCGTACAATAAGTTATTCTTTAAAGCGGAATAGGCAGGCTTGGTAGCTTCCATATCCCATACGCCGATTGTACAGAAAATCATTGTTAACAAGTATAAAAGTACGATTGGTGGTACAAAGTCAAAGAATTTGGACTTTGTGTATTTTTGTAACCACACCAGCATTGCAGCAATAAAAATTAAAACCGCAATATAAGTAAAACCATTTGTAATCATATTAAGTTGTCTCCTTTCGCAAATTTGTACAAAAATAGTTACAAATTTATATCTATAATGTGCAATTGTACCATAAAAGAACAGCTATTTCAAATAAATATAAAGAAAATATAAACTAAATATAAACTAAATAGGGTAATAGTTATAGCTGGCGTAAAATATATTCTTTTACCTCTTCTAATTTGCTTTCTTTCCATAGTCCTTCTTCTGCCTTTTTTGAAAACGGGACAATGACAGAAAAGTCCATATGGGCACCTTTAAAATAGCCATCCGGTTCTTCGCTGAAAAAATAGCCGTCCCAAACATCCTGTGAGGCATTTGTAAACCGCTCCGGCTCCAGATAAATCATCTTACGCATGTCTTCAGTCACGAAAGCTTTGGCAGCAAGGGGAGCCAGTAATTCGTATTCCGTTGCCGGGATGTTGGTAAAAATAGCCGGAAGAGAGGATTTTACGATGCGCTCTTCTCCGCGGACAATCTTGGTACCGATTGCTTCAAAGCTCATGGCTTCTTCCGAAAAATTTAATTTGAGCAATACGCCTTCGTCGGTATACAGATGAACCCGTTGATAGTCTGTATCGAAAATAAAATTACCGAGGGAGTAGAAGATGGCTTTGCCATTATCAAATAACTCATAGTTCTCAGTTACATGAGGATGTCCCCCGACCACCACATCGGCTCCTAATTCCAGGAACTTCAGATAACGCTCACGTGTGTAAGGGCTCGGAAGACTGGTAAATTCTTCGCCACCGTGGGAAACGATAATGCACCAACGGCATTTTTCTTTGATTTCAGCAATCCGACGGGCAATGTAATCCAGGTCGTCCCAACGGAAAATGCCGGGTTCTGTAGCAGTTGCAGGAATACATTCTGCCATATAGGAAACACCAAACATTCCGATACCGCCGGCTTCTTCCAGATAAACAGGCTCAGAAGCTTCTACTTCATTTAGTCCGGCACCGAATGGGATGCACCCCAGTTCTGTGGCAATTTTCCTTGTACTGATTACGCCCTCTGCTCCGGCATCCATGGAGTGATTATTACCGATAGCCCATAAGTCGGCACCGATTTTTTTGTACATGGCGGTGGCTTTTGGATTCATACTGTGAAAAAAGATTCCTCTTGAACCATCGTCGGCTGCATCAATCAGGGCTCCTTCCACACTGGCACAAACATGGTCTGCACTATGGAAAAAATCAAGCAATTCTTGGGATATAAGTTGTTCGTCTTCCCATTTTCTGTCCATATATCTGTCAAATCCAATATCACCGGTAAAAACAATAGATGTGGTATTTTTCATGATTTTATTTCTCCTTTTTAATCGTTGTCGCAGGTTCACTCCGTCGTATGGTTTCCCATTATTCCCGGTATGCAAGAATGGCCTTTAAAAATTCCCAGACACGGGTAACGGAGCTGATGCTCATGTGTTCATTCGGGGTATGGATGTCAATCAAATTCGGACCAAAGGAGATACAATCCATGCCCGGAATTTTATCGGCAATAATTCCGCATTCCAATCCGGCATGCATTAATTCAATCTTAGGTTCCTTGCCGTATTGTTTTTTGTAAAGTTGGACACAGATGTCACGGAAGTGGGAGTCTCTTTCATAAGGCCATGCCGGATATTCTCCGGAGAAGCTTACCCAACCCTGTAACATTTGAGTTAAATACGTTACCTTGGAGGTAATGTATTCTTTTGCTGACGGGACGGAACTGCGGATGGAAAAACGCATGGAGAAAATGTCCTCTGACAGAGCAATTACTCCAAGGTTTAATGAAGTTTCCACAAGACCCGGCAAATCCATACTCATGGCTTGTACTCCGTTTGGCATGGTGTTAAGTGCAGCGATTAAACGTTGCAGGGAATCTTTGTCGATGACAGAACGCTCCACAGCAACCTCCCGTTCCTGTTTCATAATTAGGTGAATGCCAGGGTCTGCGGTACCGTATTCGGCAGACATCTGGGAAGTGAATTCGTTCATGACTTCCAGAGTCGCTTTGATATCATTTTCTTTAATTAATAAAGAACAGGAGCCGGTCTTTGGTATGACATTTTCTTTGGCTCCGCCATTTATGGAAATCAAATCATAGTCCACGCGGTGATTGAGCTGCAATAAGAATCTTCCTAACAGGACATTGGCATTAGCCCTTCCCTTATGGATTTCCATACCGGAATGTCCGCCCAGAAGCCCTTCCAGGGTAAAATTGGCCACGATTCCGCTCTTTTGTGTACGTGTCACAGGAAGTTCACTGCATACACGGATGCCGCCGGCACATCCTGCTGTCAGGATGCCTTCGACTTCAGAGTCCACATTAATAAGGCGTGTGGCCTTGCAAGAAGATAAATCCATGGCGGTAGCACCTAAAAGGCCCACCTCTTCACATACGGTCAGTACCACCTCCAAGCGTGGATGAGGAATGGTAGTATCGTCTAAAATAGTAAGGGCATACGCAACAGCGATGCCGTCGTCAGCACCAAGGGTAGTTCCTTTTGCACGGATATAGTCCCCGTCAATATAAAGAAGAAGTCCGTCTTTTTCCAAATCCAGATTGGATTTGGCGGTTTTATCACCAACCATATCCAAATGTCCCTGAAGCATAATGGCAGGGGTATCTTCATATCCGGGTGTGGCATCTGCCACTATGAGAACATTGCCCATTTGGTCCTGTTCGTAGTATAAATTGTGTTCTTTGGCAAAAGTAACACAGTAATCGCTCAATTGTTTTTCATGAAATGATGTATGCGGAATGCTGCATATTTTTTCAAAATACGAAAACACTTTTGCAGGTTCCAGGTCTTGTAGAATGTGCATAAAATATCCTTTCGTTCTTTGCTCTTTTTGTATATTATTCAGTATAGCGTAGGATGAGGGATTGCGCAAGCAAACCATAGGGCGGGGAACAAAAAGAAAGAGTGATTTGAAAAAATTAGCAGAGTTTATTTTGCAAAAAATATAGTAATAATTTGCTGTTCAGTGTACAATGGATGAGATAGTGACGAAAGAATAGGACAGAGGAAGGGTTAGGAGAGTTTGTATGCCGACGACGTATGCCCATTACCGTTTGGGAGAAAATACCAGAGCCTTGCTGCCGGATAAGTTGCAGAAGGTAATACAACAGAATATAGGATTGTTTCATATCGGAGTGCATGGACCGGACCCTTTGTTTTATTATAATCCGGTAATTTCCACGAAGGTGGGGAAAACAGGAAGCCGTATCCATAAGGAGCCGGGACAGAAGTTTTTTCACTTTGCGGCAAGGGTAATACATAAGTGCAGGGATAAGGATGCGCACCGTGCTTTTCTATACGGCTATCTGTGTCATTTTGCCATGGACTATGTATGCCATGGATATATCGGAGAGCAGATGGAGGAAAAAGGACTCAGCCATTATGAAATCGAGGCAGAATATGACAGGCGGCTACTTGCAATGGATGGACATAATAGCCCCGTGGAAGTGTGCGTTACATCCCATTTGCAGCCGACAGCGTATCATGCGTTGGTAATGGCTGATTTTTATGAGGAGCTATCTGTAAAGCAGTCATTGGGGGCATTAAAGGGAATGGTCTTTTTCCTTAATTTATTAAGAGCACCGTCCATGGGTAAGCGGAAGCTGGTTTTTGGAGCAATGAAGGCACTCGGAATGTATGGAAAGATGTCCGGTCTGATTATGAACTATGAGGAAAATCCTCTGTGTACAGAGACAACGGATGAACTGGTAAGACGTTTTGATGTGGCAGTGGAACTTGCGGTTACGTTAATTCAGGAATATGAAGAGTATCTGGAGCGGGGCGGAAAGCTTTCGGAGACATTTTCTTATAATTTCGAATCCAAACCGGCAGGAAATGGTTGATTGTTTGAGAGGGTAGTGTAAAAGAGAAGCAAAGAGAGGGTTTTATGGGTAAATTTAAATTAACAAAACAAGAAAAAAACTGGGTATTGTACGATGTTGGTAATTCGGCGTTTACCTTGCTGATTACTACGATTTTGCCGATTTATTTCAATTATCTGGCATCGGAAGCCGGATTGGCTTCTGAGCTGTATATGGCATATTGGGGATATGCAGCATCCATTGTAACACTGATTGTTGCGGTTATCGGACCGATTTTTGGAACCATTGCCGATACCAGGGGATACAAGCGCCCGATTTTCTTAGGGGCTTTGCTTATTGGTGCAATTGGCTGTATCGGGCTTGGCTTTACTAAGAATTGGCTGGTGTTTTTGATTGTTTTTATCGTTGCAAAAATTGGGTATTCCAGCAGTTTGATTTTTTATGATTCCATGCTGGGGGACGTAACCGAAGAAGAGCGTATGGACCAGGTGTCTTCCCAGGGATTTGCATGGGGATATATCGGAAGCTGTATTCCTTTTGCTGTCAGTCTTGTGGTTGTATTGGGAGCAGATTCATTGGGACTGACCATGCCGGTGGCTATGATGATTGCATTTATCATTACGGCTGTATGGTGGGTGATTATGACTCTTCCGCTGTTAAAGACATACGAACAGAAGTATTACATTGAAAAGAATAAGCATGCTATTTCAGAAAGCTTCAAGCGTCTGGGAAACACATTTAAAAACATAAAAAAAGAAAAGAAGGCATTTTTGTTCCTGCTTGCTTTCTTCTTCTATATTGATGGTGTTTACACGATTATTGATATGGCAACGGCATATGGTTCCGCATTGGGATTGGATAGCACCGGGTTGTTGTTGGCTCTTTTGGTAACACAGATTGTAGCCTTCCCGTTTGCCATTCTTTTTGGACGTCTTGCCAGAAAGATAGCTGTGGATAAACTGATTACCATTTGTATTGTGGCGTATTTCTTCATTGCCGTGTATGCCATGTTTTTATCCAGTCAGGTCCAGTTCTGGATTTTGGCAGTATGTGTAGGTATGTTTCAGGGTGGTATTCAGGCACTGTCCCGTTCTTACTTTACTAAGATTATTCCGGCAGAGCAATCGGGAGAGTTCTTTGGGTTTATGGATATTTGCGGAAAGGGAGCTGCATTTTTCGGTACCCTTATTATGAGTACGGTAACATTAATTACCGGCAAAGAGAATCTGGGCGTTGGCGCCATTGCCTTTTTGTTCTTGGTTGGTTTGGTATTGTTTAGAATTACCGTAAAAGAAGTAAATAAAGATTGATAAGAAAAACGATTTTGTTAATAAGCAATCCGAATACAGGAAATAAGGAAAAGCCGGTGGTTATCTTGGATAACTGCCGGCTTTGCTTATATAGTACGTTATCATGTGATGGGTAATGCTTGTAATTCATTTCGGAATGAAGGCTTTAGATGCTTACGAGCCCTGTGTTGTTCCTTTATTTGGTAGTGTGTCTTTTGATGGCCTCAAAGCTTTCTTTGCTGAGAACATGCTCAACCTTGCAGGCATCTTCTGCTGCAATCTCCTTTGGAACCCCAAGCCCTACTAACCAGGAGGTCAAAAGCTCATGGCGCTCGTAAATCATGTCAGCGATAGCTTTGCCGGATTCGGTAAGATAGATATATCCGGCATCCGTCACGGTAATATGATTTTTTTCGCGCAGATTCTTCATGGCAATACTGACACTGGACTTTTTAAACCCCAATTCATTGGCAATATCTACGGAACGCACAACCGGAAGCTGTTTGCTTAATACTAATATAGTCTCTAAGTAATTTTCTGCGGATTCATTTACTACCATGAGGATTCTCCTTTTGTCCTGCAATCTGATTCGTTCCATGCAAAAGTATGTTACGAACATGGAAATAGAGTATCATGTTTTGTCGTTTTTTTCAATCCACAAAAGGGATTAATGGATGGTGGCAAATGTCGAAAAAGAGCATATCGTAGTTAATAAGAAAAAAATTTAGAATAGACAAGGAGAAGTAATATGTTTCGCAAATCAATAGAGGAGTTGATAAATGACAGGGAGGATAAGCTTGTCATTGACCTTCGCGCAAAGGAAGACTATAAGAAAGAAACCTATCCGGGCGCCATTCATATTAATCATGAAGTGTTTTATCAATATCTGAATGTTTTGCCAAAGAACAAGAGAATCTATGTATTTTGCTATTCCGGTGTCACCGGAGATGAAATTGCAGAAGATTTGTCAAAGAAAGGGTATGATATTTACAGTATTGATGGCGGATACCGGGCGATTCTCAAAAGGAATGTGCATCAGATACTGGAATGGGCGGGCAGGAGGTAGAAAACTCCGGAATCAGCATCGGAGGGTATGTCCATTTTCCTTTAACCACTTTCTATGTTCTTTGTAATCTGGTAAAATATCTTCAACCATATTCCAGAAATCTTTGGAATGATTCATGTGGGTAAGATGGCAGAGTTCATGAACGACCACATAGTCAAGAACACGCGGCGGTGCCATCATTAAACGGAAATTAAAGGATAGGGTTCCGTTGCCGGAACAGCTACCCCAGCGGGTCTTCTGGTCGCGGATGGTGATTTTGTCAAAATGACCGCCGGTAAATTTATGGTAGTATTCTACCCGTTTTGGAATATATTCCTTGGCGGCATCGCGGTAGCGCTTTTCCAGTGCCAGGGTCCGGTGGGATTTCTCTTCTGTAGGAGTTGCGGGTTGGATATGGCGTTGTTTCTCATAGGTTTTGAGAATCCAGGCAGATTTATTTTGAACAAAGGACAGAATCATGGCATTGGGCATAAGTTTAGGTGCACGGATGATAATGCCTCCTCCGGGCTGCACAGTGATGCCTACGGAGCGGCGGTTAGTTTTTATTAAGGTTGCCGGGAGTTTGTGAGTGAATCCGTTTGCGGATAATGTCAGAGTTATGTTCATAGGAAACTGCCTTTTCAATAATGATTGCTGAAATGATAACCAAATAGTGTAATGACTAGTCATTACAAGGGTAATATCAACAGCGTTTTTGTGATTTTGATTGTAGCATAAGAAGAAATAAGAGAAAAGAAGGATTTGACAGTGGGCGGAAATAAGGATTGTGCAGTATTAATCGGAGCAGGTGAACTTGATAACAGCCAGGCAATTGCCATACAGCAAAAAAAGCAAGGGGGGGCATACATAATTGCTTTGGATGGCGGCCTTTTGTTTTGTGCAAACCATAGCATTGAGCCGGATATGATAGTGGGAGATTTTGATTCCCTTGAGCAAGAGCTTGCAGTGTCGGATGAACAGAAATGTGGTTCGGTAGCACAAGAACTTTTAGGTCAATACCAAACGGATATTATTTACCGCCTTCCATGTGAGAAGGATGATACGGATACTCTGGCTGCAATTAAAATGGCAGTGGCAAAAGGCTTCAAAAGCTTTACCATTTATGGCGGACTTGGCGGAAGACTCAGCCACACCATGGCAAATATCCAAAGTCTTCTATATTTAAAAGAAAGGGGACTGCATGGGGAACTGGTTGGACATAACAGCCGGATATTTTTGGTGAAAGAAGAGTGCATTACCTTACAACAGCAGGAAAAAGGATATATTTCTGTCTTTTCGTATTCGGAAAAAGCAGAAGGAGTAACTCTTAAGAACTTAAAGTATGAGATTGAGAATAGGATATTGACCAGCTCTTTTCCAATTGGTGTCAGCAATGAGTTTGTAGGAAGAGAAGCAGAGATTTCAGTAAGACAAGGAGTTTTACTGGTGGTGATGGAATATGTATAGTTAATAAAAATGTTTAGTAAGAGAAAAAAGCCGGACCTGTTTTTGGGTTTGAGTTTACACTCAACCAGAAACAGGCCCCGGCTTTTTATATATATGTATGATCTACTTTAATTACAACAAAGTAACATGGATTCAATTCTTTTACTTTTTCATCAATCAGGGCATGGAGTTCGCTGTCCTTCATTCCAAAACGGTAAGGAACCAATACATCAAACAGGATGTTGGTATGGGTCGGACCTTTTACCACTCTGAAATCATGAAATTGAAGATTGGAATCAATTTTATGGATGACTTCTCTGACCTGCTCCCTCAAAGCATCCACTTCCGGGTCATCCACACAGATAGGGTCCATATGGATAACGGCTTCACAGTCACAGGTTTCGGCTAAGTCGTGTTCGATATGGTCAATTAAATCGTGCATTTCCAACAAATCCCCGTTAGAAGGTACTTCTGCATGTAAAGACACTACCACACGGCCCGGACCGTAGTCATGAATCATCATGTCATGAATCCCGAGAATCAAATCGTGAGAGGTTACGATTTGTTCTATTTTTTCAACATATTCCTTATCGGGAGCCTTGCCAAGCAAAGGGTCGATGGTGTCTTTGGCAGCATGGAATCCGGAGTATAAAATAAACAGTCCAACTAGGAAGCCGCAATACCCATCAATTTGATATCCTGAAAAGAGAGAGATAAGGGAGGATACTAATACCAATAAGGTAGACAGAGTGTCACCCCGGCTGTCGGCAGCAGTAGCAAGGAGTGCCGCGCTGTCAATTTTCTTGCCAATCTGCTGATTGTAAAAGGACATATATATTTTTACTAAAATTGAAACCACTAAAATAGCGATTACCAGAGGATTTACCGCTGTGGTTTGCGGATTCATAATTTTGTCAAAGGATGATTTTAATAATTCCACTGCCATCATAATAATCAGAAGAGCGACCAAAAGTCCTGACAGGTATTCAATCCGTCCGTGTCCGTACGGATGGTCCGGGTCCGGTTTTTGGGAAGCCATCTTAAAACCTGCCAATGTAATAAAGGAAGAGCCGGCGTCGGACAAATTGTTAATGGCGTCTGCGGTAATGGCAATGGAGTGGCTGATGCCACCGGCTAAGAACTTGCCGATAAACAGGATAATATTAAGGACAATGCCTACGATTCCGCAAAGCATTCCGTAGGAATGGCGTACAGCAGATGATTTGGTATTGTCATAATTGGGTATAAAGCGTTTTGCTAATAAAGTAAACATTGTATTCCTCGCAAATGGTCTGATTGTAAGTCGGTTAAAACAACTCCGGTATCACGATGACAGCACGGATTCGCCCTGGCACAATGATATGGTTTTGATAAAGGAAGTCTAGCATAATCTGCCGTGGTTTGTCACGGCAGACATGGGTTGCATACGGGCAACTTGGGTAAGTCGTGGTTGGAAGGGAACGAAGGTATTTGGCTAAAAGACGGCAGTATTTTTGTATAAATTGTGCATAATTAGTTGAAGTGATGTGTAAAAAATGTGATAATAATATCAGAACAAATGAGTTGTCTTTACAAATAAAAGGGTAATTCTTATGAGGGAAGAAGAAAGCAGGGCAATTGCCCAATTCGAAGAAGATCAGATAAATGAAATTAAGCTTGGAAAGGCAGCCGGGGTTGATACGGCTTTGTATGCCGACCCTAAGTATCTTGCCATTCAGATGCGCCAAATCCGGCTTGGACTTATGGAGTATTTAGCGGTAGAGACGTACGCAGACCCGGAATACGACTGGTTCCAGATGGAAGAAATCCGCAAGGGTCTCAGGGATAAGGTGGATATTGGTCTGTTTGCAAGAAAAGAGATTCCTTATGAAAAAATGCGGCAAATCCGTAAGGGATTGAAGAAGGGAATTAATCTTTCGGATGCTCTGCATTTGGAAGCAGATGTGTTGGAGCAGTTCCGGCTTGCACAGGAAGAGCAATTGGACATTGGCGGATATATTGCGGAGGGCTATGGAGCCAGACAGTTATTTGAGATCCGTTTGGCAATGAAGGCCGGATTGGATATGAAACCGTATCTGATAAGAGAATACATTGGTCCTTCTTTGGCTGAGATTCGAAAAGGTCTTGCATCGGGAGTGGACGTATTCGTTTACGCGAAAATGGAGTATAGCTGGCGGCAGATGCGTGAACTCCGTCTGGGTATGGAGAACCGGATTGAGATACAAAAGTATAGCAGTCCGCTGTATAGCTGGCAGCAGATGCGTGAAATAAGAACCGGTCTGCAACAGGGATTGGATGTAAGCGATTACGGAAGGCTCCGTTATACGGCAAGAGAAATGCGTAAGCGCCGGATGGCACTTCTCGGAGATATCTGTCAGGAAGAGCAGGTTCTTACAAAGGAACTGATTAAGGCAGAAGATATAGAGGTGGAAATATCCACCAATTCTATGGAAGCCTATGCCAGAGTGTTGGTGAAGGATAAGGTGGTAACAAGGGAAAGACTGGTTGAGATATTGGAGCATCACGGAATTAAGGCAGGCATTCAGGAATCGGCTTTGGAAACCTTAATGAAAGGGGAAGATGAGAAAAAGCCGGTGCTTGTTGCAAGGGGACAGATTCCGCGAAAGGGCGCGGATGGTTGGTATGAATGCTTCTTTAGAACCATCATAAACAGAAGACCGAAAATTTTAAAGGACGGCTCCGCGGATTATCAAAATGTAGAATGGTTTGAAACGGTAAAGGAAGGGCAGAAGCTGGCATATTACCATAACGCGGAAGAAGGAACCGACGGTTATACCATAAGCGGAAAGAGCATTCCGGCACAGAGGGGAACGGAAAAGCCCCTTCTTGTGGGTAAGGGATTTAAGATGGAAGCCGACCGTAAAACATATATTGCTACCGTGACGGGTATGGTTATGATGACGGACACCACCCTGGAAATTTCCCGTCATATGGAAGTAGATGATGTTACGATGGCAACGGGTAATATTTATTTTGACGGAAGCCTGCATATAAAAGGAAATGTGGAAAGCGGTGTGGAAGTCAAGTGCAGCGAGGACCTTGAGATAGATGGTAATGTGGGAGCGGCAACCATTATCTGCGGCGGTAATATTTTACTGAAAAAAGGTATGAATGCAGCCGGACATGGATTAATCCAGTCAGAAAAAGGAATTGTGAGCCGGTTTTTTGAAGCCGTAAAAGTAGAAGCAAAGGAAGATATTCAGGTAAATAAGAGTTTGAACAGTCAGTTGTATGCAGGCGGAATGATTATAAGCTCTTCCATTCTGGCAGGAGGCGTGGCTTGTGCAGAGAAGGGCTTCCGCATTACCAATGTTGGCAATGGCATTGGTCTTCATACAGCATTAAAGATTGGCTTCAGTGAACAGGTGCAGCAGGAATTGAACCGGATTCACAATATTGTTTGCGATTCGGAGCAGGAATTAAGAATGCTGCAGAATTCCTATAAGGATATGCTTGCCAAATATCCGCCGGAAGTGCGTAACGGAATGGAAATGTTTTTGAAGCTGGAGAAGGCAATTGTTACCAAACAGAAGCAGATGGAAGATTTGCGTAAGCTGATTGACAGCCATTATGCGAGAATCAAAGAAGCAAAAGTGGTGATTGGCGGACGTGCCCATGAGGGGGCTTTCGTCGAAATAAGCGGGCGCAGATGGCAGGCCGGTAATCAGTACAATATTGTAGTCAGAAACAATGAAGGCGAAATTGTGGTAAAGGACAGCTGACAGTGCGGGGGAAAAGGTTATGAGAAATGTAATTCTGATAGTGGATGATTCTCTTTTTAACAGGCAAATGCTTTGTGATATTTTAAAAGAAAAATATGAGCTTGTGGAAGCGACTGACGGTCAGGAGGCTCTGGGGATTATCGAAAAGCAAAAAGAGAAAATAGCGGCAATATTGCTGGATATCGTAATGCCTAATATGGATGGGCTTGCACTGCTGAAAATTTTAAATGCCAAAAAGTATTTGGAAGATTTTCCGGTCCTGATGGTAACGGGGGAAAATTCCTTTGAGATTTTGGCAGAGTGTTTTCATTACGGAGCTTCCGATTACATACGGAAACCGGTGCAAAAGGATTTTGTTACGGAGAGAGTAGAAAAACTGACGGAGCTTTATCTGAAGAAAAATGAATATAAGGAAAAGGTGGACAAGCAGACTCTTACCCTTCGCAACCAGTACAAAATTCTGCAGGCACAGTCAGAGCAGTTAAAAAAGGTAAATGACAGCATTATTGAGATGTTGGGAACCATTGTGGAGTACCGTAATTTGGAAAACCGTGGACATACCAAGAAAATTAGCGGGTTTACACAGATTTTGGCAAATCATATGATGAATACCTACCCGGAATACGGTCTTACGCCGGAAAAAATAAAAGTCATTGTATCTACCAGTGTGTTGCATGATATCGGTAAAATATTGATTAAAGAATCCGTATTGCTAAAACCGGGCAAATTGACCCCGGAAGAGAAGGAGTATGTAAGGTCCCACCCTCTCAGAGGATATGAGATAGCAGATGCGATTACAGAGGCATGGGGCGAGGAATACCAGAAATGCTGTCGTGAGATTACCCGCTCCCACCATGAGAGATATGACGGAAACGGTTATCCGGACGGATTAAAGGGTGACGAGATTCCGATTTCGGCCCAGCTGGTGTCCATAGCGGATTGTTATGAAAGTCTGATTAGTGAGACACCATATAAGAATGCGGTTTCCTATGAAGAGGCATTTAACAAAATTATGCAGGGTGAAAAAGGAGTCTTTTCCCCTAAATTATTGGAATGTTTCCGCAAGGCGAAAAAAGAATTTGAAGCGTGTGCGGAGAAATATAGAATGGACGAAACAGATGAAGTGCTCTAGGGGCACTTCATTTTGCTTAAGAGGGGTGTATTTTAATAAATACAATACTTGTTTTTGCCCCATAAAATACTTGTTGACGGTTGCAAGAAGTGAAATGTTAGTGTTATAATTCATGTCGGTGGAAACCGGGCGGGTAAGAAGAGTCCTTATTAATAGGAAGATTTTCTTACTGTTATCGTGTAATAATAGTAATCTGCTTCAGATTATTTTAATGTCAATGAAATTGCCGTTATACGGCGGAATGGAGAGAAAAATGAGTAAAAAACCAACAGTATTAATGATTCTTGACGGATACGGTCTTAACAAAAAAGAAGACGGTAACGCAGTAGCAATTGCTAAGACACCTGTTATGGATAAATTAATGAAGGAATATCCATTTGTAGAAGGAAATGCCAGCGGAATGGCAGTTGGTCTTCCGGACGGACAGATGGGTAACTCCGAAGTAGGACACCTTAACATGGGTGCAGGAAGAATCGTATACCAGGAGCTTACAAGAATCACAAAAGAAATCCAGGACGGAACATTCTTTGAAAATCCTGCTTTGCTTGCAGCAGTTAATAACTGTAAGGCAAATGATTCGGCCCTTCATATGTTTGGTTTATTATCAGACGGTGGTGTACACAGCCACAATACACATTTATACGGATTGTTAGAGCTTGCTAAGAGAAACGGTCTTGAGAAGGTATACGTTCATGCATTCTTAGACGGACGTGATACACCTCCTGCAAGCGGAAAAGAATATGCAGAAGCGTTAGAAGCAGAAATGGCAAAAATCGGTGTTGGTAAGATTGCATCTGTTGCAGGCAGATACTACGCAATGGACAGAGATAACAACTATGACCGTGTTAAGATTGCTTACGATGCTCTTACAAAGGGGGAAGGCAATAAGGGAACAAGTGGTCCTGCAGCGATTCAGGCTTCTTACGACAATGATAAGACAGACGAATTCGTTATCCCAACTGTAATCGAAGAAAACGGTGCGCCTGTTGCAACAATTAAGGATAAGGATTCCGTAATCTTCTTTAACTTCCGTCCTGACAGAGCAAGAGAAATCACAAGAGCATTCTGTGATGACGATTTCAAGGGATTTGAGAGAGAAAGATTAGATACAACATTTGTATGCTTCTCAGATTACGACCCAACCATTCCGAACAAAGAAGTTGCTTTCCACAAGATTTCCATTACGAATACATTTGGTGAATGGTTAGCAGCTAACAATATGACTCAGGCAAGAATCGCTGAGACAGAAAAATACGCTCACGTTACATTCTTCTTCAACGGTGGTGTGGAAGAACCAAACGCAGGCGAGACAAGAATCTTAGTTAATTCTCCAAAGGAAGTTGCTACTTACGACCTTAAGCCTGAAATGAGCGCATACGAAGTATGTGACAAATTAGTAGAAGCAATTAAGTCCTGCGAATATGATGTTATCATCATCAACTTTGCTAACCCTGATATGGTTGGTCATACAGGTGTTCAGGAAGCTGCAGTTAAAGCGGTAGAAGCAGTGGATGAATGTGTTGGCAAGGCAGTGGATGCATTATTATCCGTAGACGGAACTATGTTTATCTGTGCTGACCACGGTAATGCAGAACAGCTTGTGGATTACGAAACAGGGGAACCATTCACGGCACATACAACTAACGAAGTTCCTTTCATCCTTGTAAATTATGACCCTGCATACACACTTGCAGAGGGTGGCTGCTTAGCGGATATCGTTCCTACATTAATCGCTACAATGGGAATGGAACAGCCTAAGGAAATGACAGGAAAGTCTTTATTAATTAAGAAATAAATGATTAAAAAAGAAAGAGTCGGGTACGGCTCTTTCTTAGATTATATAGAAGGATTCTATTGTGATTTTGGGACAAAGGAATCCGAGGTATAGGAGAAAACCATGTTAGGCACAATTGTAAATACAATCGCAGTAATTATCGGAGCAAGTATCGGTCTTTTGCTAAAAAAAGGAATTCCGGAGAGGTTGTCCGATACCATGATGAAGGGAATCGGTTTATGTACCCTCTTTTTGGGAATCAAAGGTTCTTTGGACGGACAGAATTCACTGATAATGATTATTTCTATCGTAATCGGTGCATTAATCGGGGAAGGAACTGATTTGGACGGTAAAATCAACCGCCTGGGCAAATGGCTTGAAAATAAATTCAGCAGCAAAAAGGGAGAAAAGATTTCCATTGCGGAAGGCTTTGTATCGGCATCCTTATTATTCTGTGTAGGAGCCATGACTATTGTTGGGGCTTTGCAGAGTGGTTTACAGGGCAATCACGAGATGCTTTACAACAAATCCATGTTGGATTTTGTGTCTTCTATTATCTTTGCCTCCTCATTGGGCTTGGGTGTAATGCTTTCGGCAGCATTTGTGTTTGTATATCAGGGTGCTATAACCATGCTTGCCACATGGGTGGCGCCGGTTTTATCCGATGTTGTTATTGCGGAAATGAATTGTGTGGGTTCTGTTATCATTATTGGAATTGCATTAAATTTACTTGGAATTACCAAGTTAAAAGTAATGAATTATGTACCGGCAATTTTTATCCCGATTATTCTGTGTCAGTTTATGTAAGTTGGAAAAGTTTGCGAAGTATCCGGATTTTGATACATATGTTATATTTACAATCTTTTTGGGAAAAACTATCAGAAATAAGGTTGCAATATAAATTCTTTTATGTTAGAATGAACTTCGCATGAAATTAGGAGGAGTCATTCATGGAAATCGTAAGAATTCTTTTAACAATTGTTTTTATTATAGTATGTCTTGCACTTATCGGTATCGTATTATTACAGGAAGGTAAGTCAGCAGGTCTGGGTGCGATTGCAGGCGCAGCAGAAAGTTATTGGGGTAAGAATAAAGGCCGTTCTATGGAAGGAACATTAGTAAAGCTTACTAAGTATTTGGTAGTTGCTTTTATTGTTATCGCAGCTGTACTCAATATCAATTTCTAGTATTGAAAAGGTAGTTCGGGCACCCTTGTTTTGACAAGGGTGCTTTTTTATGGAGTAAGATATGAAAAAATCCTTTGCAGAAAGAAAAGAACTGATTCTTAAGCTTTTTTCTGATACGCACTATGTGCCGATGAAGGAAAAAGAACTGGCAATTCTTCTGAGAGTGGAGCCGGAAGACAGGGAAGAGCTTTCCCGTGTATTAAAGAGTCTTTTGGAAAAAAGAAAAATACAAATTAATAAGCGTGGTAAATATTCTCTTTTTGACGGCAGAAGCAGGGAGAAGGGATTGCTTGAGGGTACTTTTATCAGTCACTCCAAAGGATTTGGGTTTGTGGAAGTGGAAGGAATGGAAGAGGACTTTTTCATTCCGGAATCAAAGGTAAAGGATGCCTTTCATCTGGATACGGTTCAAATCCGTGTGTTGCCTAAGAGTGGCGGACGGAGAACGGAAGCAGAAATTGTCAATGTAGTATCCCGAGGTATGAATCAGGTAGTGGGTCTTTTCGAATCCTGTAAAAGCTATGGCTTTGTTATCCCGGATAATCAGAAGATTGCTACGGATATTTACATTGCCAAAGAAAATAAGAAGGGTGCGGTAGACGGACACAAGGTAGTTGTGGAGATTACAGACTTTGGTAAGCCGGGACGCAATCCGGAAGGTAAGGTAATTGAGATTCTGGGACATATTAATGACCCGGGAGTAGACATACTTTCCCTTGTAAAGGCATATGATTTAAAGGCGGAGTTTCCGGAACGTGTCATGAATCAGGCAGAACGTATCGGAGACGAGATTATTGAAGCAGACTGTGTGGGCAGAGAGGATCTGCGTGACCTAATGATGGTTACCATTGACGGGGAAGACGCCAAGGATTTGGATGATGCCGTATCCCTTACCATGGATGGGGAGAATTATGTTCTGGGTGTGCATATTGCGGACGTAAGCAATTATGTACAGGAAAATTCTGCCCTCGACAGGGAGGCGCTTGCCAGAGGTACCAGCGTGTATCTGGTAGACAGAGTGATTCCGATGTTACCACATAAATTGTCGAATGGAATCTGTTCCTTAAATGCGGGTGTGGACAGGCTTGCAGTAAGCTGTATCATGACAGTGAATCCAAAGGGACAGGTTGTTGACTACCGCATTGTAGAAAGTGTAATCTGTGTCAATGAACGTATGAATTACACTTCCGTAAATAAAATCATCGAGCATAAGGACGAGGCAGAGAGAGCATTGTTTGCCGAGTATGTTCCTATGCTTGATAAAATGGCGGAGCTCTCTGCTATTTTACAGGAACTGCGTAAAGAAAGAGGTTCCATAGATTTTGATTTTCCGGAAACAAAGATTTTGCTGGATAAGGAAGGACATCCGACTGAGATTAAGCCATATGAGCGCAACAGCGCCACAAGGCTGATTGAGTCCTTTATGTTACTGGCAAATGAAACCGTTGCCCAGCATTTTTATTGGTTGGAGCTTCCGTTTGTCTATCGTACCCACGATAATCCGGACCCGGAAAAAATCACTAAGCTGGCAACCTTTATCTACAACTTTGGATATAAGTTAAAGGTCCGTAAAGAGGAGATACATCCAAAGGAAATCCAGAAGCTTCTGGGTAAAATCATGGGAACCCAGGAAGAGGCGCTTATCAGCCGCCTTGCCCTTAGAAGTATGAAGCAGGCAAAATATACCACGGACTGCAGCGGACATTTCGGTCTGGCATGCCAGTATTACTGCCATTTTACTTCCCCAATCCGCCGTTATCCGGATTTGCAGATTCACAGAATCATTAAGGACAATATCCGCGGCAGAATGAAACGGGCTAAAATTGAGCATTACGATGAGATTTTACCGACAGTGGCACAGCAGTCTTCTAAGAGGGAGCGTCTGGCAGACGAAGCAGAACGGGAAACAGTAAAGCTAAAAAAAGCAGAATATATGGAGCAATTCATAGGAGAAGTGTTTGAAGGAGTTATCAGCAGCATTACCGAATGGGGTGTGTATGTGGAATTGCCTAATACCGTAGAAGGTATGGTCCATGTATCCAAGATTCCGGGTGATTTCTTCAATTACGACGAAGCACACTATGAAATGGTGGGAGCAAAAACCGGTAAAAAATACGAATTGGGACAGAGTGTTAAGGTAAGAGTCCATCAGGTGGATAAATTCTTACGGACTATAGATTTCTTATTTGCTGAAGAATAATTTATTTGGAGATTGAAAAATGGCAAAAGAAAGCATGAAATTAGTTGCTAATAATAAAAAGGCATATCATGATTATTTTGTGGATGAAAAGTTTGAGGCAGGTCTGGTACTGCATGGAACAGAGGTAAAATCCTTACGTCTGGGTAAGTGCAGTATCAAGGAATCCTTTATTAGAATTGAAAATGGAGAAGTATGGGTGTATGGAATGCACATCAGCCCATACGAAATGGGTAATATTTTCAACAAAGATCCGCTCCGCCCGAAAAAACTTTTACTCCACAAATATGAGATTAATAAGCTTTTGGGAAAAATCAAAGAAAAAGGTGTTACCCTGGTACCTCTTCAGGTATACTTTAAGGACGGAAAAGCCAAAATCGAAATGGGATTATGCCGTGGTAAAAAGCTTTACGACAAACGTCAGGATATTGCGAAAAAAGACCAGAAGAGAGAAGCAGAGAAGGAATTCAAGATTCGTAATTTCGGATAAAGTGATTTCAAAAAAGAAATTATTAAGAATTCATGAAACTTCAAAAGGAGTGGTTGACCTGCAACCATCAATCCGATAAAATAACAAAGCAGTAAGCAAAGCTTACTTATATACAAGGGCCAGTCAAGGTTTCGACGGGGTTTTTGAAACTGGAGAAGCAAGCCGTTGCAACACGTTAATTGCAAATTTTAAAATTAAACGCTAACAATAAATTAGCTTACGCTGCCTAGTTGCAGCTGTCCTGCCTTTTGCACCTACACTTAAGAATCAGGGCATCGACTATGTAGGAAACGACATGTACTAAGCTTTGCGTATATGGGCGTATTATGAAGCTACTGAATGCATTCGGGTGTCTGTCACTGAATGCAGGAGGGAATGTTAACCGATAGACTAAGCTTGTAGAAGTACAGGGGATGGGGCTTCGGACACGGGTTCGACTCCCGTCTGGTCCACTGAAAGAGGCAGAAACAAACTGCCGTCCAAAAGGTAAAATCCGGACATGGGTTATGTTCGGATTTTTTTTGATGGGAATGTTTCTTGGTAAAAATGAGTTTTAATAAGGACATCCTTATGATATATTATTAGATGGAATTTGCATGTAAAGGAGCAGTTACGTGGAATTTAAGAAGATAGATAGAAAGATGTTAATACTGGCACTGAAGATTGCCATTGGAACCAGTGCGGCCATGTTTATTGCTGAGGCGCTGCATTTACAGAATGCGGGAAGCGCGGGAACCATTGCACTTCTTACTATTGTGACAACAAAGTGGGAGACGGTAAGGCTGACGGTAGCCAGAATCGTAACCTTTGCCATAGCGGTGTTGCTTGTGGTGGTGGTTTTTACCAATATTCATGTTGCATGGCTGGACTTTGGTATTTACATTTTCTTTATTGTGTTAATATGTGAATTCTTGGGGTGGAAGAGTACCATTTCGGTTAATTCTGTTATTGGTACCCATTTTCTGGTAGCCCAGGATTTCAGCCCGGAATTTATTGTTAATGAATTTATGCTGGTATTAATCGGTACCATTGCAGCATTTATTGTTAATTCATTTTCCCATAATAAGAACAGACAAAAGAAACTGGTTGCCAATATTGCTTATGTGGAAGCGCAGCTTCAGACAATATTGAAGGAACTTGCGTATTATTTACAGAAACGTGAGATGAAAGCAGATGTGTGGGACGATATCCGTAATTTAGAGGCACGCTTGAAAAATCTCATTGTAGATGCTTACGAATATGAAGGCAATACCTTCATGACCCATACGGGATATTATATGAGTTATTTTGAAATGCGCCTGGAACAATGTAATGTGCTCCATGATTTGCATTATGAATTGCAAAAGATGAGAAGTCATACGGTACAGGCAGAGCAGGTGGCGGAGTATATGCTCTATCTGGTGGATTATGTGCATGAGATGAATGTGCCGGAGGAACAGATACAACGATTGGAAGTGATGGTGGAAGATATACAGAATCAATCACTTCCTACATCAAGGGATGAATTTGAGACAAGGGCGGTTCTGTATCACATTTTGACAGAGCTGGAAGCGTTCCTGATTCATAAGCGGCGCTTTGTGAATGCCATGGATGATAAGCAAAGACAGATGTATTGGAAAGAAAATACGTAAAAAAACGCAATTTTGTACTAAAAATGTGCATTTTCTAGTTTCGCAGAGCGGGGGACCTATGGTATAATGTTGAAAGTCTGGAAATGAATTGTACAGTGGGAGAGGTTATGTTTTTACAAGAGTTAGAAGTAGAATCAAAAGTAACGATTTTGGTACGAATTGGAAGTCAGACATTGGCCTTTGATACTCAGATTGAAGAAGTATTAGAGGATGGGGTGTTAACGGAGCCGATTTATCGCAATGATAAGCTTGTGGGATTTAAGACTAAGGGGTTAATTATTACTCTTCAGATTTGTAACAAATCAGATGAGAAGGTATATGAGTTTACCAATGCAGATGTTTTGAATGTTAAGACAAAAGACGGTAAAATTCATCATAAGATTTCATGCAGGAATGAAGGACGACAGATTAACCGACGTACGGCGGTGCGTGTATGGCTGGGCATGGAAGGTGTGGCACAGCTGGGTATTAATAAGACTGCGTACAGCGTGATTGTTAAGGATATCAGTGTGTCCGGCGTTTCCTTTATCTCACATAAGAATATGAATGTGGGAGCAGGAACCATGGCTCATATTACATTCCATGATAAGGATGCAAAGGTTAAGTTCAGCCTGGGCTCTATCATCGTACGTGTGGCAGATATGGAAGACGGACGTGTGTTATATGGATGCCGTCTGAATCAGGAGAGTCCGGCTATTGCCAAGTATGTTGCCGATAAGCAACGTGAAAAATTGAAAGCATCCCGGACGGTTGGAACAACGGTGCCTCTTGAAAGATAAGAACAGATATGGAACAGGATACAAAAAAGCAATATACAGTAAATGGTTTTTTGTTTGGTGACCAAGCTGATGTAGAATTGGCAAGTCAGGAACTGAGCAAAATAAATTACATAGAAAAAAAGATGGAGCGCCATAACGGGGAGACCATACTGGCGGTGTATCAGGCGGCGTTGGAGAAGCGAATGTTCCGTACGCCGATTGGGTACAGTTATTTACAGCAATTGCAGAAGCGTCTTGTGAGTATGGGCATTGACAAAAGCCGTATTCCGCCGATTCCGTTGTATCAGGTGTTCAATAATGAGTATAAGACAAAGGAGCAGCCTCCGCGGATTAAGGTGAAAAAGCAAGTGCCGCCGGATGTGAAAAAACTCCGTTATTCCGTATGGGGGAATGTTGTTTTAGTGATATTGGTCATATTGTTATTTGCTATTACAGTGACCGGTGAAAATGCAAACGCTATTAATTACCGTCATGCCATTGAAAATGAGTATTCTGAGTGGGCAGACGAATTGACGCAGCGCGAGCAACTTGTGAGGGAAAAAGAGAGAGAACTGG
Organism: Lachnospiraceae bacterium; assembly: GCA_045531685.1. Classification (GTDB taxonomy): domain Bacteria; phylum Bacillota; class Clostridia; order Lachnospirales; family Lachnospiraceae; genus RGIG8767. The sequence continues at coordinate 39,150 of JAZSEL010000089.1, forward strand.
GTATATCAGCGGATTAAGTTGCGTTATTGTCTAAATGGCAGTAATGGGAATGCCGGAGGTTCTTATGGAACAGATTAAGATTTTAGTTGTGGATGATGAGACCCGCATAAGAAAGCTTGTGGGTGATTTTCTAAAAAAGAGCGGATATCAGGTAATCGAAGCCTCTGACGGAAGCGAGGCATTGGACATTTTTTACGGGCAGCAGGATATTGCACTTGTAATTTTGGATGTTATGATGCCAAAGGTGGACGGTTGGCAGGTGTGCAGGGAATTGCGTACGTATTCCAAGGTGCCGATTATTATGCTTACCGCCAAATCCGAAGAACGGGATGAACTTATGGGCTTTGAGCTGGGAGTGGATGAGTATATTACCAAGCCATTCAGTCCTAAGATATTGGTTGCCAGGGTAGAAGCCATACTTCGAAGAACCATGCAGAGTGAAGCAACCGAGATAATTGAACTCGGAGGCATCACAGTGGACAAGACAGCTCACACAGTTACCATTGAGGGTGAATCGATTGAACTCAGTTATAAAGAATTTGAACTGTTGGTTTTCTTTATGGAAAATCAGGGAATTGCTCTTTCAAGAGAGAAAATCCTTAATAGCGTATGGAATTATGATTATTACGGAGATGCCCGCACCATCGATACACATGTGAAGAAGTTAAGAAGCAAGTTGAATGGCAAGGGCGATTATATAAAAACGATTTGGGGCCTCGGATACAAAATGGAGGTATAGCTGCGAGATAGTAGCTCTGCGAGCAAAAAAATGAGCAAATTGATGGGAAAACATATTGTTTTCCCATTTTTGTTTGTACAAAAGTCACATGTCATGTTAGAATATAATGATGAAAAAAGATTCTTCAAAAGAGAAGGGGTTAAATGGGAAAATGAGTGAGAAATTGGAGAGAATTACGTACCGGATAGAAAATAATTTCTTTCTTACTGTCATCCGGCATGGATTGACGCTGATGATTCCGGTTATTTTAACCGGTGGTGTGGCATGTGCATTTATGAATCTGCCGTTTGTAGATTATTCAAGAACTATCGGTGGCTTTGATATAATGCTTCTGCATGGCTTCTTCGAAATGATTTATCAAGGAACATTTGGCGTATTCTCCATGGTTTTGGTTATTGTGCTTGCGCTCAGCTATGGAATGGAGCGTAATGAGACGGTAGACAAGGTTGCTTTGTACATTATTGTTGCACTTGGTTCTTACGGTGTGCAGCTGAATGTTGGGGGCGAAGATTTTAATATTGGGAATCTGGGAGTGCAAGGGTGTTTTACAGCGATGTTTATAGCGCTTGTTTCCTGCTATATATATCAGCGACTGAGAAAAGTGTCGGTATTGACTCTCCGTAAATATGCAGTGGGAATGGAAAGCTTGTGTGCTAATGCCATACAGGCACTTCTTCCGATGGCGATTACCATTCTTTTGGCAGCGTCTTTTGCCAAGGTGTTGCACTTATGCTTTGGTGTATATAATCTGCATGAGCTTTTTGCATACTATTCTTGCCAATTGTTTGAGGGTATGGGGAATCACTGGGGGTCCGGTTTGTTATATACCTTTTTATTACATCTTCTTTGGTTATGTGGTTTCCATGGAAGTCATATGCTTGAGCCGGTTGCACAGACTACCTTTGTACAGGTGTCTGAGGACGTTGTGTTCAGCAAGAGTTTTTTTGATACCTATGTGGTTATGGGCGGATGTGGAACTACGATTTGTGTACTGTTAATTCTGTTGATTTTTTATCGGAATGACCGAATGGGTAATTTGGCCAAGATAGGTTCCTTTACCGTGATTTTTAATTTGAATGAAGTGTTGAATTTTGGATTGCCGATTATTTTGAATCCGGTTATGGCGATTCCGTTTATTTTAACACCAATTCTTTGCTATTTAACTGCTTATTTGGCAACAGCCGTAGGATTGGTACCAACCATTACCAGAGAGATTGTCTGGTCAACACCGCCTCTTATTAGTGGATACATGGCGACCGGTTCTATTCGGGGCACGATCTTACAGCTGGTGTGCATTTTGATGGGTATGGCAGTGTACTATCCGTTTATCCGGTTGCATAAGCAGGTTCAGGAAGTATATTCCCGCGAGAAGTTAAAAGTAATGGTAAAAGAGCTTCAGGAAGAAGAAATCGAAAACGAGGAGCCTCGTTTCCTGGGAAGAATGGATAGCTATGGCTTGATTTCACGTATGCTTTTGGAGGATTTAAAACTGGCGATAGAAAAAGATGAATTATTCATGGTATACCAGCCACAGGTTAACGAAAAAGGCGAATGTGTAGGTGGAGAGGCGCTCCTTAGATGGAATCATCCATTGTACGGTATCATTTATACACCATTGATCATTTATCTGGCGAAAGAAGGTAATCTCCTTCCGCAATTGGAAGAAAAAATATTTGATATTGCTTCGGCGGCAATTAAGAGAATTTCAGAAGAATACGACGGTGATTTTAAGATTTCCGTAAATATTACCGCAAAATCACTTCTGTGGGATATTGAATCTTGCATTAAGGCTAATTTGGAAAGGCATGGTATTACCGCAGAACAGTTATGGATAGAAATTACGGAGCAGGATGTTATTTCCAATGCGGATCATGTAATTGATAAATTACAGCGGTTGAAAGACTGTGGTCACGTACTGTTAATTGATGATTTCGGAATGGGACATACCTCCCTGATTTATCTGCAGTCCAATTATTTCGGAGTGGTTAAGCTGGACGGTTCTTTGGTGAAAAAAATCCTGGACAATGAGACTAATCAGAAAATCGTGGCGTCCATCGTTGAATTAGGCAACGAATTAGGTATTAAGGTAATTGCCGAATACGTGGAAACAAGAGAGGAATGGCAGATGCTTAAGAATTTGGGATGCTTCTGTTATCAGGGATTTTTATTCAGTAAGCCGATTGAGTTAGATGAATTTATTGAATACATCAACAATCAGTCATAATGTACAATTTTGGCACCGGATTGCGTAAGAAATCCTTGCAAAATCACTGTTTTTCAAGTAAGATAGAATGCAGTGTGACTTTAGTTTTAGAAGGAGAAAGAAAATGGAAAACAAAAACGAATTTAAGCCTTATATTCCTGCTGATAAAGTTACTCCTGAAATTACAGTGACATCTGTAGTTATGGGTATCATTTTAGCAGTAGTATTTGGTGCAGCCAATGCCTACCTTGGACTTAGAGTAGGTATGACAGTATCGGCTTCTATTCCGGCAGCAGTTATTGCAATGGGGGTTATCCGCGTTATTATGCGCAAGAATTCCATTCTTGAAAGTAACGTAGTACAGACAATCGGTTCTGCCGGAGAATCATTGGCAGCCGGTGCCATCTTCACTTTACCTGCTTTATTCTTATGGGCGGCTGAAGGAAGAATGGACAAACCAAGCATTATTGAAATTACAATGATCGCTTTACTTGGTGGTTTACTCGGTGTATTCTTTATGGTTCCGCTGAGAAATGCACTTATCGTTAAGGAACATGGTGTTTTACCATATCCGGAAGGAACTGCTTGTGCAGAAGTATTACTTGCAGGTGAAGAAGGTGGAGCAAATGCTTCTACAGTATTCGCAGGTATGGGATTTGCAGCAGCGTTCAAATTCATCATTGACGGACTTAAAGTAGTTCCGGGTGAAATTGCAGCAAGTATTAAAGGTTTCAAGGGTGAAATCGGAACTCAGATTTATCCGGCAGTATTCTCTGTAGGTTACATCTGTGGACCTCGTATTTCATCTTACATGTTTGCAGGTAGTATTATCAGCTGGTTAGTGTTGATTCCTGCTATCGCGTTATTTGGTGAAACATTGATTTTATACCCAGGTACAGCTCCAATTGGTGAGATGTTTGCTGAAGGTGGCGCATATGCTATTTGGGGTTCTTATATCCGTTACATCGGTGCAGGTGCTCTTGCAGCAGGTGGTATCATCAGTTTAATTAAGTCATTACCACTTATCATCCGTACATTCCGTGATGCTATGAAGAGCATGAAGGGTGGCGTAGGTGTAGCAGGTAGCGAACGTACAGCGCAGGATCTTAGCATGAAGATTGTATTAGGTGCTATCGCGGCTTGTACTATTTTAGTATGGTTAGTTCCTGCAATTCCTGTAACATTCCTTGGTGCAGTAATTGTGGTAGTATTTGGTTTCTTCTTTGCAACAGTATCTTCCAGAATGGTAGGTCTTGTTGGAAGTAGTAACAACCCGGTATCCGGTATGGCTATCGCAACACTTCTTATTGCAACTGTACTCTTAAAGATTACAGGTGATGGCGGTGTTCACGGTATGCAGGGTGCTATTGCAATCGGTTCTATCATTTGTATCGTAGCAGCTATTGCAGGTGATACATCTCAGGACTTAAAGACAGGTTACTTACTTGGTGCAACACCTAAGAAACAGCAGGTTGGTGAAGTTCTCGGTGTAGTGGCTTCTGCTTTTGCTATCGGTGGTACCTTATACCTCTTAGACGCAGCATGGGGATTTGGCTCAGAAGAATTAGCAGCTCCTCAGGCTACACTTATGAAGATGATTATCGAAGGTGTTATGGAAGCTAACCTTCCATGGACATTAGTATTTATCGGCGTATTCATCGCAATCACAGTTGAAGTTTTAGGAATCCCTGTACTTCCATTTGCAATCGGTGTATACTTACCAATCCACTTAAATGCATGTATCATGGTTGGTGGTATTGTTCGTCTTGTATTTGATAAGATGAAGAAGGAAGAAAAGGAAAAAGAACGTATCATCAGTGATGGTATTCTTTTCTGTTCCGGTATGATTGCAGGTGAAGGTCTTGTAGGTATTTTACTTGCCCTTCTTGCAGTAGCAGGTGTAGATGCTATGTTAGATATTTCCGGCATCTTAAATCTTTCAACAGGTGCTTCCAGCATTGCAGCATTAGTGGTATTTGCACTTGTAATTCTTTCCTTATTAAAGTTCTCTGTTTGGAAGAAAAAATAAGGATTTGTTAAAGGTTGATATATGAAAAAAAAGAAAGAAGTTATTTCCCAAAATTATCTGGAAAAGATACCGGTCCGCCCGGCACACATTGCATGGAGTGCCAATGAGGAAGGTATTGTTACATTGGATATTGAAAATACAGGACTATTCAATCGTATCGCGCAGAAATTGCTGCGCAAACCAAAAGTAAGTCACATTCATTTAGATGAGATGGGGAGTTTTGTATGGCCATTGCTTGACGGAGATAAAAATATCATTGAGCTTGGCAAGAATGTGGAGGAACATTTTGGCGAAAAAGCCAATCCTTTGTATGAGAGATTATCCAAGTATTTTCAGATACTGGACAGTTATGGTTTTGTTGAGTGGAAATAGTGATAAGGACGTTGGAATTTTCCAACGTCCTTTTTGTATAATATGTGTAAGTCGGAAGTACTATTTTTGGTTAGTATTTCGGACGTGTTTTTGTTGTAAAAAAAACAATATAATGATAGAATTTAGTAAAGTTTAGTCACAATTTAATATTATTTCGGTGCGAAAGGAAAAACAGTATGTTTAACAAAGGAAAAAAGGGTCCTGAGAAAAAAGAAAATGCACTGGAAGGAAGACTTCCAAACAATGAATTAAGTCTTCAGAAGAAGGAAGAAGCCGGAAAGGGAACGGCTTCCGAAAAGGGAAAAAGTACTAAACAAAAAGGAAAGAAAGTTTTATTTTCTATCCGAATTAAGGTAGCATTGGTGATGGTAATATCCGTAATTGCTGCTGTTGGGGTTAACTATGTGTATTTGACGTCTATGGCTGAGGAGGCTTTGATTTCTAATACAGAATCTTCACTTGTAAATGTGGCGAGTGCCCAGATTGGAACCATTGATCAGGCGATTCAGAAGTACAATGCTACAATGACTTATCTGGATAATTCGGAAGATATCACGATTTTCGAAGTAAATGCAGGTGAGAAATTTGAAAATGAAGTAAATGGTACATTGGTTAAGTTTATGGACAAGAACCAGGATTTATCGTCCATAAGCTTCGTTGGTGTGGAAACTAAGCTTGCTTTGGCTTCCACGGATAAAGCTCTTGTGGATAAGGATTATTCACAGGAAGCATTTGTAAATTATATTTTGGAAAACAACCAGCCGGCACAGAGCGATGTGTTTATTGATGAAGCAACAGGCGAAGCCATGATATCCATTGGTGTTCCGCAGATTAAATTTAAGGATACCAGATTATCCGGTGTTATGTTTGTTAACATCAGAGCAAACTTGTTATCAGACGCAGTAGCAGGAATTAAGGTAAACGGACAGGAAGCCAGCTATGCCTGCCTGTTAGATACATCCGGTAATTATATTTATCATCCGGATGCTTCATTAATCGGTACTAAGACTACAGAACCAATATTATTGGATGTAGTAGAAAGAGTGCAGAGCGGAGAAGAAATTGCTCCGGCGGTTTCTTTGGATGAAAATGATAATTATGTGGCATATAGTGTATCTTCTATGAATAATTGGATTCTTCCGATTTATATTCCGAGAAGTGATGTATTGGCACCTGTGACAGCTATGAGTTCAAGTGCTGTGGCAATTAGTGTGGGCTTAGTTGCTATTTTGTCTGTCATTGCATTCATATTTGCACTTTCCATCACAGCGCCGCTTAAGAAAATTACACATGTAGTACGTAAAATTGCAGACTTGGATCTTGCACAGCATAAGAAATATGCATATCTTGCCAAGAAGAGAGATGAGACCGGTGAAATCGGACGTGCTGTTGAAAAAATGCGTGGTTCCTTCCAGGGCATGATGACAGAATTATCTGCTATATCCGGCTCCATCAGTAAAGATGCTGACCGGTTAAATGAAATTGCCAATGTAGTAACGGATCATGCAGATAACAATTTTGCAGCAACACAGCAGCTTTCAGCAGGTATGGAAGAAACATCTGCAAGTACGGATGTAATCAGTGCCGATGTTTCTAAGATTGAATCTTATACTTCTGAGATTAATGCCCGTGCGACGGACGGTGTACGTTTATCAGAAGAAATCATGAAACGCACCGTAGAAATGAAAGAGAATACAATGGTAGCAAGTGAATCCACACGTCAGATGTACGAAGCGGTACGGAAAGAAACTCAGAATGCTATTGAGAGAAGCCAGTCCGTATCTAAGATTGATGAGCTTGCGAATGCAATCAAAGAAATCGCTGACCAGACCGGATTACTTTCCTTGAATGCATCTATTGAGGCAGCACGAGCAGGAGAAGCCGGAAGGGGATTCTCAGTCGTTGCAAGTGAAATCGGTAAATTGGCAGATGAATCATCCAAGACAGTAGGCAATATTGCTTCCATCGTTCAGGAAGTTACCCAGGCGGTGAATGATATGACACAGAGCTTGGAAAAGACATTGGATTTCCTTGAAAACAAAGTTCTTGGAGATTATGACGGATTCATTTCAAGCTGTGAGAAATATGCAGCGGATGCATCGGATATTAACCAGACCATGCAGGAAGTTGACCGTTCTATTGATGAACTGAATGATAGTATGTTAAAGATTTCCGATGCGATTACAGGTATCAATCAGGCAGTATCCGAAGCTACAAGCGGTGTGGCAGACGTGGCAAACAACAATTCCGATATTGTTAAGCTGACACGTGATACTTATGAGATGGCTCAGGAAACAATCAAGAATGCCCAGAGCTTAGATGCGATTATTGGACAGTTTAAGCTGGAAAATGTATAAGAGTTAAATCATACATAGTGTACTTATAGAAACAAAAGAGGTGTTTGATTTTTGTTGCCCGGGCAATAAAAGTCAGATGCCTCTTTGTTTGTTGCAAAAATAATAAATCATTTGTGATTTTTCTGTGTATTTCCTTGTTTGAAATGTGGGGCTTTGTTAATATTAGGAGTAAGAATCCGGATGGGAAACAGGAGTGTCATTATGTTTGAAAAAATGAGAATTGTGAAAAACTCCATCAGCAGAAAATTTGCGGTTATTTTTTTCTTATTAATGGCCGGTACAATATTATTGTGTTGGTTTCTTAATATTTCTTTTTTGGAAAAGTTTTATATCAGGGATAAGCAGGCGGCACTATTGAACGCGTATGCCTTTATTAATTCTGCAATTGAGCAGGGAACTTTTGATACAGAGGAATTTGAATTGGAGCTCCAGGGGTTAAGCGCCCGCTATAATATGGATGTTTTAATTTTAGACGCGGACTCAAAGACATTAAAATATGCAGGTGTAAATCCGGAGACTGCCCGAATTCAATTATGGGATAATTTGTTTTTGCAAGGACAGGCAATCCCGGGACCGGACGGGAGGGAATTCCCACAAAAGCAATCTCTGCTGGAAGGGGAGGATTATCGGATAGAGATTGTCAGGGACCGAATTTTGAAGAATGAAAACGTGGAAATGTGGGGAAGTCTGGAAAACGGCAATTTCTTTTTAATCCGGACGGCTCTTGAAAGTATTAGGGACAGTGTAAGACTTGCAAACCGTTTCCTTGGATATGTCGGAATCATAGCCGCGCTTGCAAGCGGTATTATTATATGGATTGTATCCAGAAGAATAACCAAACCGATTTTGCAATTGGCAGATATTTCAGACAGGATGGCCCATCTGGATTTTGACGCCAGATATACGGGCAAGGATAAAAACGAGATTGCGCTTCTGGGAGAAAATATTAACCGGATGTCCGAAGCATTGGAGGAAACCATTTCCGAATTAAAAACGGCCAATAACGAATTGGAAAAGGATATACAAAAAAGGACAGAAATAGATGAAATGCGAAAGGAATTTTTGTCCAATGTATCCCATGAATTAAAAACACCGATTGCTATTATTCAAGGATATGCAGAAGGGTTAATGGAAGGAATTAATGAGGACGAAGAAAGCCGTAATCTATATTGCAGTGTAATATGTGATGAGGCGGCTAAGATGAATACTTTAGTACAGAAGCTTCTAACATTGAATCAGCTGGAATTTGGAAGTGACCCGATTTCCATGGAGCGCTTTGATTTGGTTACATTGGTAAAGAATCAGATTCGCTCGGCAGAGATTCTGCTCAGCCAAAATGAAATCGAACTCCGGATGAAGGAGTATGAGCCGATTTATGTTTGGGGTGACGAGTTTAAAATTGCCGAAGTTTTTTCCAATTATCTGTCCAATGCCATTCATCATTGTAAGGATGACAAGATTATTGATGTACGTTTCGAAGAGCGTGACGGAAAAATCAGAACGGTTTGCTTTAATACCGGAGAACCGATTCCGGAGGAAAGTCTGCCTCATGTGTGGGAAAAATTTTATAAAGTAGATAAGGCAAGAACCAGAGAGTATGGAGGAAGCGGAATTGGATTATCCATTGTAAAAGCAATTATGGAATCTATGAATCAGGCATACGGAGTAGCAAACTATACGAATGGGGTAGCCTTTTGGTTTGAGTTGGATAGGCAATAATAGATATTGCTGAATGTTTTTTTTGATGATAAAATGAAACGTAGTAAACCAATAAGATAAGGTGGCTGTATATTAATATGAAAAAGAACATATGCAGAGTCATGGGAATATTGCTGACAGCTGTCATGTTAAGTGGCTGTAACGTAGAAATACCTGACTTGACAGAGGAAGAATCGGCATTAATAACAGAATATGCGACCAATCTGATTGTAAAGCATAGTGAGCTTTCTGATAGGGATTTGTTAAGCACTACAGAATTAGAGCTGGGAATACAACAGGAAGCGGAAGCCAGAGAACTCAAAATAAAAGCAGACGAGATTGCGGATGCTTATCTCAATAAAGACATGGCTGTAATTAACGGAACAGAGACAGATGTAACGGATGGGGATGCTTCATCTCAAGGGAGCGGAAACGTGGCTGCTCCGTCCTATACGATTTCGGAGTTTTTTGAGCAGAATGATTTTTGGGTAGAGTATTCTTCCTATGAGTTATGCGATTCTTACCCTGATGAGGAAGGAGTCTTCATGGCAATGGATGCAACTCCGGGACATCAGCTGTGTGTGGTTAAGTTTCAAGTACAGAATGTATCTGCGTCAGACCGGGAGTTTGATATGTTCAGCCGGAAGGGTAGATTTACATTGCTGACCGGAAATGGTGAGAAGCTGTCTGCCCAGTCTACTATGTTATTAAATGACCTTTCTTCTTATAAAGGAACAATTGCCGCCAATGAAGCAGAGGAGATGGTACTAATCTTTGAAGTAGAGGAAGGAGTATCTTCCATGGACTCTATGCAATTGGTAATGAAGAACGGAAGTGAAGACAATACCATTCTATTGCAGTAGGTGAATATAGGACATTCCGGTAGTAAGTGTGGAATACGTCAGGCAAGTCGTGAAGCGGCTTGCCTGTTTTTATGGATGGGAAAATAGAGATAACGAGCAAAGCGATAATTGGTATAGTAATCAACAGCATAATGCACAAAAACTATGGAGAAGGATAGTACATTAGTTACAAATTGTCTGAAATGTTAGAAAAATAAAAAAATTACAAAAAAACACTTGCAAAAGTAAATTTGAAATGATATTATAAATTTCGCTGCGAGGGAAACAGGTACTACGATGTAGAAAACTGTTGAAAGCAGCGAAAAAAGTTTTAAAAAGCTGTTGACAATAAGATGAGCGCGTGATAGTATTAACGAGTTGCGTGTGAAACGATTGCAACACAAAAGCAAAGCACAGTTCGCAGCAAAGCTGCTCACTGACTGCTGTCGCAGAATAATCCTTTGCAT
>JAZSEL010000074.1:0-2060 GCA_045531685.1 Lachnospiraceae bacterium
TACTTCTAACGTAACATACGGTAAAGCAACAGGTAACACACCGGACGGACGTAAGAAAGGACAGCCTTTCGCACCAGGTGCTAACCCAATGCACGGCCGTGATACTCATGGTGCAGTAGCTTCCTTATCTTCAGTAGCTAAATTACCATTCCAGGATTCACAGGACGGTATCTCTAATACCTTCACAATCATCCCTGGTGCACTTGGTAAAGAAGATCAGGTATTCGCTGGTGACATCGAAATCGATTTAAGCAAATAATCCATTTGCCACATTGATTTAATTGAACTTTAACTGATTGGGCGCCTGCTATGCAGGCATCCAACTCAGTTGCAAATAACACTTTCCAAGAAAGGACGATGTATATGGACCAGAAAAGTATGATTGATGACCTTATTGCCCAGCTTGATGCAGGAATGAGTAAGGGAGTTGGCCACATTAATGTAAATGTTGACGACGAAGCAGATACTACAAAAGAAGTTCAGACACTTGGATGTACGGATTGTTCCAGAACTCCATTGGCATGCAGCGTACCTACCCTTCAGCAGGGCTTGGATGATTACCGATAAAATTATTTAGGAGGATTTAACCATGGCAGCTTCAGCAGCTCAGGTAGATAACCTGGTTTCATTATTAGATGGTTACGCAACAAAAGGCGGACATCACTTAAATGTTAACGTATTAAACAGAGAAATGTTATTAGATGCTCAGCAGCATCCAGAAAACTATCCACAGTTAACAATCCGTGTATCCGGATACGCAGTTAACTTCATTAAGTTAACACCAGAACAGCAGAATGACGTTATTTCTCGTACATTCCATCAGTCAATCTAATTGGCATTACATAAGCCCCGGCGTTGCCGGGGCTTTCTTTATGGAGAGAAGGAATGAGCCCTTCCACCTGTGACACGCTTTCGCTCCGCTTCAAACGTAACAGCACTAAACTCGAAAATACCTCGTTAAGTGCTGACGTTTTCAGAGGGTCACGGGGTGGAAGGGCTCATTCCTTCTCTCTATAAACTTCCCGGCAAGGCGGGGATAAGTATTTATAATATCTCCATAACTTTTTCAAGCGAACTAAAATCCGTAAAGTCTACCCTTTGTCCATATGTCGCAATCATATCTTTCACTTCCTCTGTTTTCTCTTCATCAGGCGTGCTTTTTGCCTTTTTATAGACTAATGCCATCATAGATTTATGCGCAATATTAAGTTTGCTATAATCCATTGCTCCACGCAAATGTAATATGGTCGTACGCTCCAATACACATGGCGGAAGTTGCATTCCAACGGATTTTTTGATATGGCCAGTATTCTCCTTTTTGGTAACATCTGCAAGACCTACCGTCACAACAATAAGTCGCGTGTTATCTGCTAGTAACTTTACTGTATTTTTGAGTCCTTTTACTCCACCGGCATACAGACCACCCATATGAATAACCGTTTCATATCCCGATAAATCTTTTACATCTGAATAATTAATCGCTTCTATTCCCGTCAATTCGGATAATTTTTCGGCATACCGTCTTGTTGTTCCGTAATGACTTCCATAAATAATAACTTTTTTCATACCATACCCCGCCTTTTTCTTATTCCATTTCTTTATACAACTTCCGGTTAAAATAATATGCAAATCCTCCAAGCACAACAAACGAAAGGCTCTTTGTAACCAGTGCCGGAATCGGTATATTACACCCCGATACTATTTGGCATATCGTTTGCGGAATCATCATAATGCCAACTATTATGCAGAGTTTTAATATAATTGCCAGTAATAAAGTCCCTATCGCATTCCCTTTTTTCAGAAGATAAAGCGTAATAAAACACATCGGACTGATAATTCCCATATCCAAAACATATGTAATATTAGTTGTATATACTCCGATTAGAGACAGTGTTCCTCCTTTTATCACTGAAGGAATTACGTCGGGCAACCATGCAACAATAAGCGCAATTCCTGAAAGAACCAGAAATATTTTGAGTCCGTTTGAAGCGATGGCAACTTTCTCCAATTTAGTGTTACAAATATGCCTAAACATTCCAAACAAACTGCAGGAAAACAAC
>JAZSEL010000054.1:0-2608 GCA_045531685.1 Lachnospiraceae bacterium
GGGATGTAAAGAGCGTGGATGTCAATGCATTTAATTCCGGCAACATGACCGTAACCTTGTACCCGACGAATTTCTTCTACGTAATCGATGAAGATTTATTTGAGGCAACCGATGCGTACACTGACAAGTATTTTGATGTAGATTATGAAACTCTGTCTTACGAAGAGTATGATGCCATGGAAAAGGAATATACGGAGATGATGGTAGCGGTATTGGAAAAGCATGCAGCTTCCGCAGGAACGTTAGATGCGGTTGAGCGTACGTATAAGGTGAATTTAAATGATACCGTGCTTTCTGATGCAGCATGGGAAGATGTGGACGATACCATTATGGATTTGGTGGAAGAGGAAGAGTAATCAATAAATTGCAAACAAAAGAAATAAAGGAGAGTATCTATGAATTCGGAATTGGAAAATTTAGAAAAAATCAGAAAATCGGCCATTCTTAACAGAGTAACTAAATACGTGGTATGCATCGGAATTCCGCTTCTTATAGGAATTTTGGCAGGGATTTCACAGGAAGAATTTATAACCGGTGCGGCAGGCTTTGTCTTCCCTTGGATGTTTTTATCCACACTCTGGGCAAAGCTGGCAAAAAACCGTGCCCTGGCAGAGTACCGTTCCACATTTAAAAAGGTCATGATCGAATCCGCCTTAAATGGCGGCGTATTGTACGAAGACATGGAATTTGAGTACGATGCGGGTTTACAGCCGGGACTGATTTTTAAATCCGGACTGTTTACCACCGATAAGTATTTTTCCGATTGCTACTTAAGCGGTGTTACCGACGGAGTGAAGTTCATCCAGGCGGATGTGCGTAATGTCAGAACCAACAAAGACGGTTCCTCCTTGGAATATGACGGCACATTTCTTGCGTTTCCGACCTCCCTTCAGGATGTCACCCAGACCAACATTTACCATAAGGATGCGGATGTGTGTATTCTTGTGCCGGGAAAGGAATTTAAAATCGGCAATGACAGCTTTGACAGCATGTTCAAGGTAAATTCCTCCCAGCCGGACAAGGCACGGGCTTTGATTAACGAAGATTTTATACGCCGTTTGGTAGAACTGCAGAACCGGACCGGCCGTAGAATTGTCATGACCGTCAAGCAGGGGTGGGTATATGCCTTCTGGCCGAACAAGAACAGTGTGCTGAAACCGAAGTTGTTTAAAAAATACGATGCGTCCATGAACAGTGAAATTATTAAGGAGCTTTCCATCGCGCAGGAGTTTATCCGTACGTTTAAGTAGGAAACCAATAAATCCAAAGGAGGAGTAGATATGGTAAGATTTAAAGCATCCAAGCTTACTTTTTTTGCAGGTCTCGTATTGTTGTTTATTGCATTTCTTATTGAGCTTGTGCTTGTATCGACGGTGGTGGAGGAACCGATAAGAGATCATATTATTCTTTTGGTGCTCGGTACACTTTTCTTTGGCGGTGTGATTGCCTTTTTTGGCGGATTTCTCATTTATAGCTATTTTAAAACGACGAAGCACCTGAGAAACGGACTTAAAAGCTATGGGGAAGAGAATTTGCAGAATATGATTCAGAATAAGTGTATCAGTACATATACACATCCTTTGAGCGGACATAAGGTGTATTTCACGGAAGAGCTTGTGATTGATCCGAGAGAAACAATTATCGATTACAATGAAATCAGCCTGATGTATAAACAGGTGACCAGGACAAATGGAGTTAGTCGCGTATATCTTCAGTTTTCTTTGAAGGATGGAACATCCTATTCGCTGTGTAATGGGATTGAGGATGCAATGATTCATAACTACATGCAGCTTTGCTTTCAGCATAATAATCGGATTATGTTCGGCTATTCAAAGGAAAATTTGGAACGATATAAGCAGTTGGTAAAGGACTATAAGAGGGAAAACGGCAATGGAAAATAACATAGCGGAAGTAAGGGAATATATTGATAAAAATTTTACACCGCAGGATAAGGAAAGAGCGGTAGAGTATTACCGGACTATGACAGGAGTGGATTCAGAGACAGCCCAGAGTGAGGTCGAGAAGCTATATGAACAGCGTCGTCTGGAGGGAAGAGAGCTTCCGATGCCGAAGGAATGGACCCCCACCGGTCAACAACATGAACTGGGAATGCGATTGCTTTTTGTTGGACGCTTGTTGCTGATTTTTGTTATCATTGTGGTAATCGGCGGTAGTTTTCTTATCTGTCACGAAATCCGCAAGACTGTAAATGCGGTTTCGGACAAAGAAAGGGAAGAGTGGCTGGCGGAAGGATATGAAGTCTACAGAACCCAAGGCGGAGTTGTGGAAATTATTAACTATAAGTTTGTCGGCAGTCTGATGGAGTCGGAGAATTATGGAAGTTTCTTTGGTGGGCGATGGGGGTATTTGTACTTATTTCGACCGGAGGAGAACGGAGAACCGTATTTGGGTGTGTTTTCGGAACAAGCATGGTATAATTACGATGACTTCTATGCGAGGGGATTAGAGTTTTTCTATTGGGATTCCGGCGTAACGGAAGAGGTTGAAATGAAAAACGGCAAGGTACAGGAAGTTATCATTGTATCTGTGGAGGATGTGGCAGCAGGATACGGAATTATGTCGGAGAATGCTGTTATGGTACAGATTG
>JAZSEL010000043.1:0-17932 GCA_045531685.1 Lachnospiraceae bacterium
GAACAGGCATCTCACAGCCTAATATCACACGTTTCGAAAGTGGCAAGTACAATCCATCTTTAGATATGATGGTTAGAATTGCAACAGCACTTGAAATGTCATTGGATATCGATCTTGCGGAGAAAAAATAAAGGAACAAAAACAGGTAAGTCGAGTTTCGACTTACCTGTTTTTATTCCTTTATTTTTTCTTATCCATAAAAACCGGATTAACAACATTTAACTTATTGGTTGCATTATAATAATGCCTAGCTACACTAGAAGCATTTTTTCTATGCTGAAGTTCCTTTTTGCGGCTCCTGAATATTCCCTCAATCGCTACTTTATTACGCTTCTCCACTACTTCAATAGAAGCACTTTTTTCCATCACTTGTGCAATCAAATCCTGCATCTGTGCAATCTGGGATTTGTAGGCATCCTTATTTTGTAACAATTCTCCACGGATGTCATCATATAAAGCTTCAAATCCGATATCAAGCTTTGTGAGCTTGTCAATCAACTCTGCTTTTTCATCCATATTGCTATCCAAGTCTTCCAGCAATACATCCGGATCCGCTACTAATTCTGCCTGTTCCCTGCTCTTTACTTCGATTGCCGATAAAATAGATAGTTTTTGTTCCAAACTCTCTTTTAGAATTTGCAATAAAGATTCTAATGTTTTTACACTACTCATTAACAGCACCTTTCTCACGATTCTGACGCATAACTTCTTTCCATGTATCTCGCATCGAACGTAAATGCTCAAGAACTTCTTCCAAAATCTCTTTATCCTTTTTAATATTTGCTTCAAAACATCTCTGCAGCAGATAAATATATACCCTGTCAAAATCCTCTGCCACCGGATATTTATGATCCAATGTAGAACGGAATTCTTCCAATATACGCTGTACCTTTACAATATTTGTATGCGATTTTTGGATGTCTTTCTGCTCAATCCCCATAATCGCTATATTACAGAATTTAATTGCTCCGTCATAAAGCATTAAAGTCAATTCTGCCGGTGATGCCGTTAATATTTTACTATTGTTGTACTGTGCATATGGATTTTTAGCAACCATATTGTTACCTCCTTGTAACCGTGGTCTATATTATATTTATGCTCTTTAGCTGAACAATCCGGAAAGAGCTGACTGCTGGCTGTTTAATTTAGCCATTGCGGTTTCCATCTTAGAAAACTTATCATAATAACGGTCTTCAAACTCAGTAATTTTTTCTTCCTGATCCGCAATTTTTTCTTTGTAATTATTATACTCTTCCTGCATTGCTTTATCATTATATACAGTGAATGCAGAACTGAGTTCTGTTCTGGCCATCAAATCATCCAAACGGTTATACAGATTAAGAGCAAGCTTAGAGAAGAACTCTGCTACCCTATCCGGATCTGACGCAATTGCCGCTTTTAACTTATCCTGATTTGCAGAAGTATTGGTATCATCTGCATCTCCGTCAATGTGATACGCACTACGTTCATGTTCGGGTGCATTGAAATAACCTAATGTATTAATACCCAATTCACTTAAGTACATTTTTGAACCATCCGACATGGTTACCCCCTGAAGCATAACCATCTTCATAGACTCAAAAACATTTCCAAGCGTAGAATCCCTGCGAAGCAATGCACTCTTAATCTTTTCATCCCATTCTTTCGCATCATCTTCGGAAAGCGCTTCACGCTCCTCATCCGTAAGCATATCGTACTTATTCGCTGAATCAGCATTATAAAGCTTATCCATTTCGTTAATTAAGGTATTGTATTCCTTTAAGAATCCCTTAATCATATCATAGATGCCGTCTGTATCATCTGCCGTAGTAAGAGAAATCTCTTCGTCGGTCATCTTATTAATAGTAATTGTCAAACCATTAATTTCGAAATTATTACGCTTCGCCTCATAGGTAGCACCATTCAATGTAATCGACGCATCTACACCTTCGATTCGAGTAGATGCCAATCGGCTCTTATTGGTTTCATACCATTCAAGCAATTCAGAGACATTAGCGATTGTTGCTTCAAAACCGGCTCTGATTTCTGCCTTCTTATCCTCTGATATAGTAGCTTCCGCACTGCCACTTGCAGGAGTATAGTAAGAATTCACTTCACTAATGATATCCTGCTGCTCCTTGATACGCTCTGCATACTCTGCATCTATTTTAGCCAACTCTTCCGCCAGTTTATCTGCATTATCACTGTATTTATCATTAGCTTCAGCTACTTTATTCGCCTTTTCATTTTGAATTTCGGCCAATGTGTTTTGAGCGGTTGAAAGTTTTTCACCTGCTGATTTGATTTCTTCTGCAATCGCATCCGCTATCAGTTTTTCCCTTTCTTCCACTGACGCTGACGCATATTTCTCATAGGTTGCCTTGGTATTGGCATCTGTATCAAGAGAAGCTGCTATTCCCAAAGACGCCAGTGCTTCCAAACCATCAATATTATTTGCCGTAAGCGCGAAATCACTGTCTTTACCGGTCTCTTTTGCACTGATAAAGAAACGCTGATTTGTTTCATCAAAGTTGGCGTTTACACCGGCTTCCCGCATGGTTTTAACAACATCATCAATAGTAGTCTTCGAATCAATCTTAATTTCTTTTCTGGAATCTCCGGACTGGATATAGAAAGAAACTTCTTCTTTATCCCCATCTTTAAAATAATCAGATGTTTTCAAAATATCCATCACTTTAGTGGTACTTTTATATCCGGCTTCCCCATTACCAAGCTCAGCACCTGTTAAATATCCGGTCTTTGCCATACTGTTAATCTTTAATGTCTGAACACAATTTGGGGCATTTAATCCGGTTAATACCGTGACCGCATCGCTGGAGGATTTTGTTGCCTTTTTCGTATATTCTGACGGAAGACGCATATTACTCAATGTCTTACTATAGAGAGAATATATTTTAGAATTCAGTTCTTTCCAAGCTTCCTGCTTCCATTCATGCTTTTTCTGTAAGCCTTCTAATTTAACCTTCTTTTCAGATTTCGCTTTTACGAGTTCCTGAATAATACTCTCTGTGTCCATGCCTGAGTTTAAACCTGATAATTTAATAGACATATAGGCACCTCCTATCTTTTTTCATCCACCAGCATTCCTGCCATCTCCCAAACCTTGGAAATCATATCCAATGTCTTTTCCGGCGGAAGTTCCTTGATTACTTCTTTTGTCTGCTTATCTACAATCTTGATAGTAACACGATTCGTCCCTTCATGGATTCCGTAAATAGCAGATGTATTCTTCATGTTCTTGTTCAGATTATCAACCGCTTTTTTGATATTTTCAAAATTCTTTTCCTCATCCTGTTGGTTGTTTTCATTCTGATTTGTGTTACTTTCTGCTGATTTTGCAACTACCTGATTGGCTAATTCCATCATTGGTGTCGCACCGCTCTCCGCTGTCTGAACATCCTTGTTCACTTCAACTTTCTTAGGTTCTGCCTGAGCTACTCTTGTTGTTGTCTGTACCTGCACTGCAGTCATACTTCCTAAAGGTTCAATTGCCATATGAATCACCTCCATGATCATCATTTTTATTCATCATTTCCCGCAAAATGACGGAAATCTACTGTTTCTATGGGATATATCGGTTTTTTCCCCTTATAAATTAATAGTGGCAGCCAATTTTTTGAAAGAATTTTTCAAAAATGACTGCCATCCATTGCATTGCTATTCTATTATGATTATTTTAAGAAATCGGCCAGCGCTTCCAAATCATTACTCATGGATTCTTTATTGGCTTCCTGAATCTGTATATACACTTCTTTACGATACACAGGAACATCCTTCGGAGCAGTTATGCCAACCTTTACCTGATCTCCTTTTATATCAAGAATAGTTACTTCAATATTATTATTAAGCACTATTGCTTCATTCTTTTTTCTCGATAATGCTAACATTTATTTCCCCTCCTTTTTCATCTTCTCAAGGATGTCATAGATAGGGAAACGAATTGGATATTTTTCCGTATCAACAATAATCTGGCAAGCTTTCTTTTCATCTGCATTGATTACAAGCGGTGCCTGTAGATTTACTGTCATCTTCTTAATATCCTTTGGTACGGTCATGGTCACCAATACCAGAATAGAATCCGGATTTAATTCTCCAATCGGCTTTAATAATTCATCCTCTACTTCCGGATTATAGTCCGGCACCACCGCAAGTGGGTCCATAACCGGCATTGCAAATTCCGGTTCCTGCATGGACTGCAACCATCTTACAGCACATGCCGACTCCTTTTCCGAATTATGAATCAGTGCAAAATCCGTCATATCCGGAAATCCTATGATTCCATCCGGGAAACGGATAATTCTGTCCTCTGCAATATCAATTTCTCCAAATACTCTTGTATTTATTCTCATATCCGGCTCCTTTCAGAGTTCCTACTCAGTTTTCTGTCATACTTCAAGTTCTAAATATAGTTCATAAGTGAGGTCTGCATAATCTTACCGGTTGCCATAAGAGCTGCTTCATAGGTAAGTTCTGCACTTGTCAGTTTAACTGCGACCTCTGTAACATCGACGTTTTCATTTTCTGATTCCAGATTCTCAAAATTGGTCTTCTGTGACATCAGACGATTCTGAATCAATTCCAATTTCATTCCTCTTGTACCGCAATTTGTAGTAGCAAGATTAACTGTATCCAGATGTCCCTGCATCTTAGTAATGCTGCTTTCAAACAGTTTTTGGGCTTTCTCATCCAAGAATGCCAACGCCTTATTAGCTGCGTCCAACTGATTCTGAATAATTTTACGTTCTTCCTCAGTATACTTTGTATCTTCTACCATGCCTTTCAAGCGTGTGACAGTTTCTTCCATATCAACCACTTCCTGCATGGCTGAAATCAGGTCATCCACATCACGTCCGATTGCATGTACAAATACTTCATCCGCTGTAGTGTTAACACGGATAGTCTGATTCATTCCGATGTCATACTCAATTGCCTGCTTCGCAACCTCTTCTCCCGGCACGATGTAAGCAGCGTTATAGGTAACCACATCCGAGGTATCTGTCAAATCTTCACATTTAAAATAATGCTCCGGCTTTAAATCATCCTTTTCCCAATTTGATTTTTCATATGTAATCAATAAAGAAGTCTCGTTAAAAACAGAATTTACATTGTCTTCCTGTTTCATTAATTGCTTATATACTTCTTCACCAATTAAGAGTTCACCGGTCTCCTGAATCAAAACAGCACCATAGGCATTTTCCGGCTTTGTTGCCTCATCATATGGATTTTGATCCCCGTTTACAGACAATGTCTGAATCCTGATTGACTGTTTCTGAGTCTCACCATCGGATATTGTTCCGTCTCCATCCGCATCAAATGGCACATCCACCATAGCTTCCACATAATTTCCTTTTGTACCATCTCCGTTATCAATCGTCGGATCATATAACTTAATAGCCGGAATAGCTTCATGTGTAACATTTCCCGCTGCATCCGTATAAGTAGTATCATCTATTCCATCCACATCACTATAAGCCAGACGGATACGATAAATAGAATGCTCTGTTACTCCCTGTTCCGTAATACCTGCAAAATTTGTTCCTGTGTCAATTTGACCGCCATTCGTTTCATCCGTCTTGTAATTTGCATCATTGATACTGTTTAATGCGCCGGTCTTAATATATGTAATGGTATCGATATCCCCACTGGTAATCTGCTCCGTAATGGAATACCGCTTTTCTGTATCTGCTGTAAACTTTAAGGTAGTTTCTGTACGGT
Source organism: Lachnospiraceae bacterium (assembly GCA_045531685.1). Taxonomy (GTDB): domain Bacteria; phylum Bacillota; class Clostridia; order Lachnospirales; family Lachnospiraceae; genus RGIG8767. Next base: position 5,716 of record JAZSEL010000043.1, read on the forward strand.
AACCGGTGAAAATACTTCTTCCGGCATAGTCCGCATTACCCGTTGCATAAACCTCATCACGAAGACTTGACAATGCATCCAAAATCGTATTGCGGTCCGAGCTGGTCAAATTTTCATTAGAACCCTTTGTTACCTGTTCAATCAAATCCTCGACAACAGCAGAAACTGTCGTTAATGCATCCTCCGTAACAGACAACCAGCTTTCTGCATCCTTTGAATTCTTGTCATAATACTGGGTAATCTGGCTTACATTAGTACGCAGACGCAATGCACGAATAGCTACTACAGGGTCATCAGACGGACGATTGATTTTCTTTTCCGTTGCCATCTGTGTATTGAGCTGGTCCTGTAACTTCTTATTCGTATTGATATTCGATAATGAGTTGTTCTGCATAACCTTTGTTGTTATTCTCATTCCGTATCACTCCATTTCTAATCACATTAGTAGTTCTAAATGATATATCGGTCAGTTACCCTTCCTACTTAACTACACCCCGGTCTCTAAAATTAATCTGTCATATACTTCCGTCAATGTAGAAATCATCTTAGAAGCCAATGTATACGCATTCTGATACTTAACCAGACTTACCGCTTCTTCATCCTGATCCACGCTGGAAATGGATAAGCGCTGATTATTAATTGAATTTCCCACATTGGAATAGGTTGTATAGAAATTTCTGGCTGTATTAGCATTTAAAGCAACATCTGATAATATACAAGTCAAAAAGTCTGATACCGCAGCACCTCTGAAGCTGGCTGCATCTTTATCCGTTGTCATATTAATAAGTTCTGTAATGTTACCATACTCATCAGCACCGGATGTAGGATCATTCTTAGTTGCCAACAAATCCGGGTTTGCTACCATCGGATCCCAGACATTTATATTCTTAGCTGTTAAGCGATAATAACTGTCATCATCCACATTAATATGCTCTTCTATACGTTCTCCGGTGGTTTCATCCACAGAATTATATCGTTTATTAAAAGCATACTGCAGGTCATCTGTTTCCACATCTCCGGTAAAGAGCATATTACCTTCTCCACCGTCCATGTCATAGCCATCTGTAAGGATATCATTAAATGCCTGCGCAAATACTCTTACCCATTCATTCATCTGTTCCTGGTAATACGGAATTCCCTGATACTGAATGGATTTGCCCACAAATGCTTCCCGTCCTATTCTTGAAGGATTGATTTCCACTCCACTCTTTGACTCATTAATGGTAAATGTATAAGATGTGGTTCCGTCTTCGTTGTAGTTGTACGTCCAATCTTCGAAATAGTAAACCGTATTGGCAATGGTAATTTTGCCGCCATTATCTGACAATGTACATTTGTTTAAATCTAATAAATAAGCATCATCCACTGTTACAGTAACAGACTTCATTGCCTTGTCATTTTCATCCAATCGTACATTTCCGTCTTTATCTGTCGCGGTTACTACTTTGGATACAAGACCGTTAAACTGTTCACCGTTATTACCGTCACGCATCTCTACCAGCCCCTGTAATTCGCCTCCGAGAAGCGGATTGTGCAGGTTAAACTGATCACCCAAGGCGCCTGTTCTCTGGTCCGTTACCCAATATACATCATAAAGCCCTTCCGCATCGGACTGATTTACCTTTTCCTTATTCGTTCTGGCAATACACATTAAAGTATTATATTCATTCGTATCTACCAAAGTCTGTCCACCGGCAATTTTAACTACAAAACGGTTACCTCCGGTCTCTCTGGTCGGGTCATTGGTATCAGTAATCGGTGTTTCAGACACATCAATACTTACAATCGCTGATAACTGGTCTAATAACAATGTCCGCTTATCTCTAAGCTCATTGGCAAAGCCATGACTCATTTCGATAACATTAATCTGCTTATTCAAGGTAGCAAGTTCAGAAGCAATGGAATTAATCTCATCCACTTTTACCTTAATTTCTGAATTTACATCCTTCTGTACCAGTTCAAGGTTGCCTGCCATATTGTTGAAATATTCACAAAGATTATCCGCATACCCTACAAACTGTGCCTTTGTTGCAAGAGTACCACTCTGCTTTTTCACCTCTGCCAAGGCATCCATCATCTTATTAAAGATAGTTGTAAATCCTTCGTTGGACTCACTGTCCATGAAATAATCTTCCACCTGAGTCATATAATAATTTTTCATATCATATTCCCCGGAACTGGTATTAGTATCCCAATACTTGTTATCATAGAATTCGTCACGGATTCTCTCGATTGCCAATACATCTACACCCGCTCCGGCACATCCGTATGTAGTAAAAGTACGAAGTGCATCTGCTGCTTCCTGCACTACCTTCTGGCGACTGTATCCTTCTGTCTCCGCATTGGAAATATTATTGGCTGTTGTATTTAAAGCAGCATTCGATGCTGTCAAACCTGTGTACGCGATATTTAATCCAAAAAACTGTGAAGGCATATGCTGCTCCTTTCTTTCTATAATCTATTACAAATTACCCGTTAACTTCCTAATGTATTAAGAATATGCTCCAACATCTCATCAATTACGTTAATATATCTACTGGATGCATTATACGCATTCTGGAATCTGACCATATGTGTCATTTCTTCATCCGCAGATACACCGATAACCTGCTCTCTGGCTGAAAATGTAGAATCCACGGTTTCTTGCTGATTGGTCAGGATACTCTCATATACAGACCCTGAATTTGCAATCTGTGAAATCAAATCGCCGTAATAATCCACGAAATTGGATTGCTTCTTCACATATGGATTCAGAGCATTGCTCTCCGCCATAAATGCCTCTTTTATTTTAGTCATGGTGTCGAAATCAACAGAGCCATCCTCTTTTACAAAGCCAAGCAAAGTCGGCTGCTGCATCAGAGTCTGATTAATCTTAAGATTGTCAATGGTATATAAACTACCATGATTCTCGCGTTTCTCTTCAATCAGATTACCCTTTTCATCATATGCCGCTGTCGCTATCTTTTGAAAAATCTGAATTGGATTACCATTTGCATCACGAAGATAAGATGTATCCCCGGCTTTAGCCGCCTCATCAGCAGCATCCGCAAGCACCTTATTCATGGTTGTTGCAATATTATGAATTAATTGATCAAACTCTGCCTGAACATTCATAATAACGGACTGTGAAATGGAATTTGTATAGTTTTCTTCCTTCAAATCCGTATAATTTGCAACATGGTCACCCCGTGCAATCAATGTAGACTTAAGGCTTCCCACATCCGTATTGATATCAGAAGAAATAATCTGTTCCATATCAAATACTTTTGCATTTTCTATATTATAAACACGCTGTCCGTCACTATTTATAGTAAATGGTGCGTTATGAATCCAGAATGGTGTGTAGAATCCTGTCTCAGGGTCTACATCCAAGCCGATTTCATACACTACATCACGCTTTACTAGGTCCTCTCCTTCCAGCTGGATGCAAATATTACCTTCATTATCCTCAGAATAGGAAATATTAGCCATTCCCGCCAATTCGTCAACCAACTGATTACGGGCGTCCCTTAAGTCGTTAGCTTCCTCAAAACCTCCAACCTCAATCATTCGGATCTGGTCATTTAATACCTTAATCTGCTTGGCGTGTTCATTTATCGTATCTACTTTCGCCTTTACCGTCATATTCAGATTGCTCTGATAGTTCTTTAATCCTTCATAAACGGAATCTGCTCTTTCCAAAAACTCAGAGCAACGTTCAATCAACAATCCCTGTGTTACTGCACTACTTGGGTCTTTTGCAAGCTCCTGAACTGCCACCCAGAGGTTATCCAATGAATTCTGGAACGTCTCTCCATTCATCTCATCCAAAAGAAATTCTATCTCTTCCAAAGCATCTCTGGAAACCGTATAGAATTCCTGGCGTCCCAATTCCTGTCTATATGTTTTATCTAAGAAATAGTCTCTTACCTGTCTTGTTTTGGAATATTCAACACCCAAACCAATCTGCTGATTGGCAACTGCTTCAAAATCGACTTTGATGGTGTTATAGATGCGTGTACCAAGCAACACCTGCTGACGCACGTAGCCAACGGTATCCGCATTAGACATGTTATGTGCAGTTGTATTTAATGCATTCTGACTCGTCTGCAGACCAGACTGTCCAATGTATAAGCTTCCCATTAATGGCATGCGTCGTCACCTCATTGATGTTATTGCTTCGCATCAAATCGACCGGCACCCGTGCCCATAATGGCTCCCGTGCTATACGCATTCCTACTGTAATTTGCTGTTTCAGGTGCGGTTTTCATTGCTTGAAGCACGTTCATGTCAAACTTAACCAATTCCAGGGAATTCTCAATGAGTTGTCTGTTTTGTTCATTGGAACGCTTCATCTGGGCAATGGTATCCTTTAATTTGTCATAAACATTTGCCAGTTTCTTATACTCCTCCGGCCGCTTTTTAAACATATCTACGACCATAGAAAGAGTTAATTCATTCACATCCTTGTGAATAACGCCTGCAATCTGTGTCATACACTCATTTCTGACCTTGTCCAGTCTGTTAATCCTGCTGACGATTAATTGCTCTTCATCCGTGATTTTTTGTAATTCTTCCAAGTTAGCGCTTACGATAACCGGGGTCTTTTTTAAAGAAAGTGCCAGTAACTGCTCATACTCGGCATTTTCCTGTTCAAGAGTATTTAATAAATCTTCCATCAAACTGGCCACCGGTTACTCCTCCTATAATAAAGCGCTGTTGTATTTCTCAAAAAGTTTTTCTGCAAAGCTGTCACTATCTACATGATATGTTCCTGCATCCATGCTAGCCTTAATAGGCGCCGTAACATCTTCCCTGACATCCGGACTGTTCTTCACTGCTGCCTTTGCCATCTGAATATCCTTACCCAGACTTGAAATCTGCAACTGGTCAGAGAAGCTGCGAACATTTTCCTTTTTGAGCTTAGACGTGTTCTTGCTACTGTACAACTGTTGTACCTGTGTATAAGCTTCAATACGCATAATTGCTCCTCCTTTAAGAAAACTTTTCATTGTCTTACTATATTTATCGGTAGTTTTGTATAAATCTTTAGGGGAAAATTTAGGAAATGTGAAAAAGATTGAGCATTTTTTACTTGCTATTTTCAAGCAAAAAACGCTTTGCGAACTCTTGTATTACTATACATTCGCAAAGCGTTACTTTCAAACATTTCCCTTATTACTACATCACTACATCACACTTAAGTGTTACCGAATCAAAATAATGACAGCAAGCATCCTTAGCTACTATGCATTGATATCCATTATTTTGCATCCATGCAGAATCCACGTCTTGTAAAGCGGCACCCTTTTTCTTGTAGTACCCGCTTTCATAAGCGTCATATGCACTCTGTACAAGCACATCCATTGGCATAAAATATACCGGATTATATAACACACTGCGTTCCTCCTGATTACCCAATTCCGGAATAACCGGTACAATATATCCATAATCCTTGTGAGCACAGGCACACTGATACAAATTCGCAATAGTGCTTTCTTCCATTACGGCATTGTTGTTTATCTGCATATAATACCGCCCTCTTGCAAAAGCCTTCATTCCTACATGCGGCAATATCTCATTGTCTGCTGTATTTATCAGTTTTACTTCCTGATATTCTTCCAATACTGCCTTTGCCTCATCCAAGGTGCCATAACTCAGAAGAATCACTTCACATTTAATCTCTTCCGGCAAAGTATCCAGAATACTCTTAATGCATTTCTTAGTATATTCCTGTCCGCCATACGCTGCCACCGCAATGGATAAATCATACTCATATTGACGTTCTTCCTCCGGTGCCTGTAGCAATCCATATATTTCTGAATTTAACATAAAATCCCGAAACTCATCCATCTTCTCCGGATGTTTCTCTACCATTCCCCAATAATAGAATTGCAAAGCCATTGTTTCCACAATTGGTGCCAATTCATATTCCAGTCTCCACTCCACTTTTTCCGGATTGGTTAATACCAGCTTTTTAATATCCATCAAGGACTCCAGGGCACAGGCACAGCCATCAGCAAGACGAATCCGACTGCGTTTTGGAATCTGCTGGAGAGCCAGATTCTGCACCGCAGCAAGTGCCTCCCAAGCATCCATACTAAGGGCATTAAAGGCCCCAATATCTTTCCCTTCATAAGCGGCGCCCATCTGTTTTACCGCATCCCATACAGTCTGAAGTATCTCAAGAATCCCGTAGGCAAGTTCTAAATCCATGCACCAATTTCTTGCATATTCTTCTTCATCCTTCTGCCGGTAATGAGCCTGACATATCTCCTGCCATTTTTCCCCTTCCAGGGATTCCATTAACTTGCGCAAAATAAGCAGTTTCTCCTGCCGTGCCTCTTCCTCATAAGTATCTTCTAAATCAAGCAGTACTTCGTACATCTCTTCTGCACCGCCTGCCCTTGTTACAAGGAGCTGCAGCATTTCCTTCCATAACGGATGTGGCGCAACATTGCAACAGGCATCCAGCATCTTCTTCTCCCATTTATGCTGGCGAAGCAATCTTGTATCATTCCAATCCAAGCTAAAGAATGCCTCTTTTGCAAGGGCATAATCTTCCATTCGAATTAGGGACTCCAAACTCATTAAAATCACCGCATTATAGTGATAGTCCTGAAAAACCATAGTAACCACTCCGGCTGTTCCATCTTCCAGTATGGTTCTGTTATCCTTTAATTCCTTATAATACCGCAAATATCGTTTGAAGTACTCCCGGCACTTCGCATAGTTTTCAGTAATACTATATAATCTGGCAGCAACCAGACAATAAAAAGCCTCCGTCGGCTCCATTATTTTCATTCTCATAAGTGGATTGGCAAATGCCTTTTCCAACCACTTTTCTTCTTCCTCAAAGCGTTTCAAGCTCTCCAAAGAAATCAAAATATAGGCATATAAGGTTCCCACATGGGAAGGCGAATATTTTATACGCTCCGCCACTGCATACCATGCGCCAATACCTTCACTGCTGACCTTTATGGTTTCTTCAAAATTCCTTATCGCAAAATACTCCTGCGCCAACTGGCAAGTCCATCTCGGGTCTCCCTTATATTCCTTGCACATCTCCAAAAGAAGCGGAAGATTGCGTTTATTGTGCTTTTCCTTATCCTCATCATTTTTAAACACATATCCGTAGTGATGAGCATAATCGGAAAATTCCTTCTTCGGAAGTTCAAAAGGATCCAGATATTCATGTATTTTTCCAACAAATTTCGTATACGGCTCCTTCTTCACCATGCGGGAAGGATAAGAATCATCATAGATAGTTCCTTCAAAATTGGAATAATTCCTTACCACGTAGGAAGCGCATTTGTAATTCTTGTACTCACCGGAGCGGAAGAACTCGATAATCTCCTTAGGATTTTCAAACCACTCATCATCATCCAGATATAGAAACCACTCACCCTTTGCCGCCTTCAATCCCACATTTCTTGCCGCTGCAAAGTCATTGCACCATGCAAAATCATAAATTGCATCCGCATATTGTTCTGCCAAAGCACGCTGCTTTTCATTACAACCCGTATCCACTAAAATAATCTCACAAGGAATCGCCTCCTTAAAATACATGAGAGAACGTAAGCTTTTCTCCATCTCTTCCTTTCCGGATATTAACATGGATATGGATAATACAATGTGGTTATCTTTCATACTAAGGAATCCTTTCAGCAAAATACTATTTATAAAGGGCCCGGCTTGAAAGCCGAGCCCTTATTGGTAGCTATACTCTTATACTTGTTTTAGTGTTCTAATTAGCCAAGTAATGATAATACACCCTGATTAGACTGATTAGCCTGAGCAAGCATTGACTGACCTGCCTGAGCAAGAATCTGGTTGTTAGAGTATTTAACCATTTCAGATGCCATATCTGTATCACGGATCTGGCTCTCTGCTGCAGTTGTATTTTCAACTACGTTATCTAAGTTGTTAATTGTGTGCTCTAATCTGTTCTGAACCGCACCAAGGTCGGATCTCTGAGCAGATACCTTCTGAAGAGCTGCACTTATTCTACGGATAGCATCTAATGCATTGGAATCATCTGTTCCATCTAATCTTAATCCGCTAACACCTAATCCCTGAGAGCTCATAGTATCTAAGTTCATAGTAATCTGGTTGTTAGTTGTTGCATCTGCACCTACATGTAAACCAATAGAAAGTGCACCAATCTTATCACGAGCATGTGCCACTTCGTTTGCATCTAATTTTGTTACATTACCAACTGCATCGTATACATCCTTAGCGCCCGCTAACTCAGTAACAGTACCTGTTGTAGCAGACTTGTCTGTATATGTAGTAGTAAAGTAATTATCTAAGTCGTTGGCAGCAATCTTATTGCCATCCTTATCGTAATATGCTGCTGCAGAAAGGCCTACACTTGCTGCTGCAGTTACCTTTGTAGCATTGAAGCTAACAGTATCTGTATATTCCGCATTACCTGTTGCAGTCTTATTGTAACCACTAACTTTAACGGTACCTAATGTTTCACCATTCTTGTTGTAGATTGTGAAAACAGCTGTCTTATTTGCATCATCTCTACTGTTAGTTGTCATGGTAACATCAAACTTCTGTGATGCTTCTCCGTTAAGGCTTAAAGAATAAGTAGCAGTCTTTACTTTGTTTGCATTTACATCCCAAGCAGAATCAGCAGTAATGCTCAAACCTGAAGTCTTCATAGACTTAATCAAAGCATTCATATCATCTGTATTGCTTGCTGAAACTGTACCTGCTTCAAAAGTAATCTTAATTCCACTTGCTGCGTCCTGAGTAAATGATGCTGCACCTGTGCTAGCTGTCTGAGCTGTCTTATAGGAATAACTTGTTCCCTTAGCTGCATTTGCATCGCCCTTTAAGAGATAAGTTTCATTGAACTTTGTTGTCTCAGCAACACGGTCGATTTCAGTTGTTAACTGATCGATTTCTGCCTGGATAGCTGCACGGTCAGATTCGGAGTTAGAACCGTTAGCTGCTTTAACTGCTAATTCGTTCATTCTCTGAAGCATATCGTGAACTTCTGCAAGAGCACCTTCTGCTGTCTGAACAGCTGAGATACCATCTTCTGCATTAAGAGAAGCCTGTGTAAGACCTCTGATCTGCTTTCTCATTTTTTCGGAAATAGAAAGACCAGCTGCATCATCTGCTGCACGGTTAATCTTATAACCTGAAGATAACTTTTCTGTGGATTTCGCCTGAGCGCTGCTTGTGATACCTAACATTCTGTTAGAGTTCATTGCTGTAAGATTGTGCTGTACTACCATAATTTTTCCTCCTTGAATATGTTACCGCGTCCTTGCGGTATTTTTTTGATAGTGTAGAACTTCCGTTCTCGCATTATGTAAGTTTTCCTCAATACAACTTCATGGCCGTACGCTCCAGTTTTGTATTTCGTCGAACTTACGATGTAAGCTTTGTCCGTCCTACTAGACGAACCGCAAAGCGTTTCGTCGTTCGGAAAACAACTATTTGCTTTACTTGTAATATATATCGGAGGGTTTTCTAATTACTTTAGAGGATTTTGAAAATTTTTTAAAAAGTTTTTACCCACTTGATTTTCCAATCACCTTCCGGTTTACTTACTTAATTTCTATTGTTCTATTTATATTCAATCCATGTTACAATCACAATATAAATTCATTAAGGAGAATCCATTCATGAACATACAATATCTAAACGGCGGCCTCGCTAACCAGGTATTTCAATACATATTTTTGCGGTATGCGGAATTATCCCATCCCAAGCGGGAGCCATGGTTTTTAGATGATTCCTTCTTTTTCGTCAATAACGTGCATAATGGCTATGAGCTGGAACGTGTTTTTAATCTGAAACCGAATCTGTTGAGCAATGCATTTGACTCCGATGTGTGGGATGAATTTATTAAAAATAAAAGAAATGGCATTAGTGTTCCGCAGACATTCCTCAATTTTGGAACCGATATCATTATGTATGCAGAAACCAATAACTTTCCGGAACACAATCCATTTAACGGTGCTATTATCAGCATGTTTGATGCAAATGAATTTCATCCTGAAATTGCCGATATCCCTTATCCGAATATTTACTATCATGGCTATTGGATTAATAAGAATTGGCTTGGTTCCTACAAGGATATTATATTAAAGGAACTATCCTTCCCCGAGATTCCTCTGCAATCTGCCAAAGACTATGCGCAGCAAATTACATCCTCTTCATCTGTTGCAGTACATATCCGCCGGGGAGACTATGTTACACTTGGCTGGAATATTCCTATTGAATATTATTCACAAAGCTTACGGGCACTTGCAGAGAAGCTCAATCGTTTTACCTTATACGTATTTTCCGATGACTTAGAATGGTGTCGGGAAAATGCTAAAGAATTGGGACTCACATACGCATCTGAAATCGTTTATGTTGCCGGCAATACCAAGGAGAATAGCTATCTGGACATGCAACTAATGAGTATGTGTAAAGGTATGGTCCTTTCCAACAGTGCGTTCTGCTATTTGGCTGCACTTATGAATAAGGATTTAAGAATACATGTCAATCCAACACAGAGAGAAATCTAAAATATCAAGTATAAGAAAAAAGCGTGTCCTACGGCACGCCATTTTCGTATACTCTCATTCTATTCCATTATCTACCAATACTATAATACTCAATTCCCGCATCCTTCATTTCCTGTAAGGTATACAGGTTACGTCCGTCATAAACAAGCGGTGTACGCATGAGTTCTTTGTACTGGGCAGGTGTTACGCCTTTGATTTCCGGCCACTCTGTAAATACAAAGCAGATGTTTGCTCCTTCCAAGGCTTTTTCAGGAGATTCTACATAGGTGATAGAACCTGCTCCGTTTTTGCCTTCCGGGAACTGCATCTTTGCTCTTGGGACTCCGGCAGGATCATAAGCATAGATGTCTGCCCCCTGTTCCAATAAAAGTTTGATATTTTCGCTGGCCGGAGCCTCACGAAGGTCGTCGGTACCGGCTTTGAAGGTAAGTCCAAGCACTGCTACCTTAAGTCCGCTAAAGGTAATCATGCGGTCTTTTGCTTTTTCAAAAAGACGGGTTTTCTGTCTGGTATTAACATCCACACAAGCTTCGATTGTTTTTAATTCGTAGCCGTGCTGACGTGCAAGGAATTTAAGCGCCTTGGTATCTTTTGGAAAACAGCTTCCGCCAAATCCGATACCGGCATTTAAGAACCGCTCACCGATACGTGCATCGTAGCTCATACCTCTGGCTACGTCCTGAATATCTGCGCCTACCAATTCACAAAGGTTGGCAATATCGTTCATGTAAGAAATCTTGAGTGCTAAGAAATCGTTACAAGCATATTTAATCATTTCTGCAGAACGTCTCTTAACAGATACGATTGGCAGGTTGAATGGCTCATAGATTTCCATAAGCTTTGCTTCTGCTTCCTTGGATTCGGTTCCGATGATAATTCTTGCTGCATGAAGAGTGTCACGTACTGCGGTTCCCTGTGCCAAGAACTCAGGGTTGGATGCCACTTCTACTTTTACATCATTTACAAGGAAATCCTTAATAAACTGCTCTACTTTATCGTTGGTTCCGATTGGAACGGTTGATTTTACAACTACTAAACAGTCGTTCTCGATGGATTCTGCAATCTGGCGGCAAACGGTAGCGATATAGCTTAAGTTTGCACTTCCGTCAGGCATCTCCGGTGTACCTACACCGATAAAAATGGCCTCTGCATCACGATAAGCCTTAGCATAATCCGTTGTGTAGTGAAGGCGGCCTGTCGCGTTATTTTTCTTCATCAGTTCTTCCAAACCTTCTTCATAGATTGGAGATACACCGCTTTCCATTAATTTTACTTTGTTTTCATCAATGTCAACACAGGTTACTTCATGTCCTACCTCTGCAAAGCAAACGCCTGCAACCAGACCAACATAACCGGTTCCTGCAACTGCAATCTTCATACATTTCCTCTTTCCGTCAAAACAAATGACTTCTATTCTAATATCTTAGTTTTCTTTCATTAATAAATTTTCTTCGTGTTTGATACGGATTAAATCCAATTCAAAATCCTTACGGTCTCTCTGGGAAATATTGTTAAGAATCAATCCCGCAAAGAAAGACTGTACTGCTGCCAATGCCACAAATCCGCATACGATAAGGGTTGGGAACTTAGCAACCAAGCCTGTATTAAACCACTCCAACAATACCGGCACAAAGAATCCTACTGCAAGAAGCATAAGGAATCCTGCCAACAGTGAAAAGAAGCTAAGTGGCTTATACTCA
>JAZSEL010000138.1:0-10300 GCA_045531685.1 Lachnospiraceae bacterium
CCTTCCCGCACCCCGCACCGCCCACAGTCCCCCGGGAAACGGTTATCTAATGCAAGAACATCTACAGACTTTTTACAAAGCACCAAGTAACGCACCTAATGGAAATAAACTCGAGGAAGCCGGGCAGTATGGTTTTTCGCATGCTTTTAGACAATTGTGAGAATATCTTAGCGTCCCCCAGAGAAACCCTGCCGCGCGAAGTTGTTTGAGCATATAGAAAGAACAGGCAAAATGCGCGTATACGCGCAGTATTAAATGCAAAACACGCCCTAGGACATGCTAGCATGTCCGGAAGCGTGTCATTGCATTTTAATGCTGCTTTGCAGCAATTATTTTTGCCTGTTCTTTTTATATGCGAGTTTACTGGTAGCGGCATGGGGTTCCCTTGGGGGACGCGTTAGTTATTCCACAATTGTATAACAAAATAAGAAAAACCATACTGCCCGGCCTCCTCTCAGACAATTTCCCGGTGCGTTGGTGCTTTGTATAAAAAGTCTAAGATGTGCTAGGCATTATCTAAAATGTTCTTCCGGGGGACTGTGGGCGGTGCGGGGTGCGAGAAGGGGCTGGGGAAGCGGCGGAAACGTGGAGGGGTGGATAAAAAAAGCCCTGAGTGCAAAGCACCCGGGGCTTGTGTACGTAATTAGTTACGGCCGCAACATTTCTTGTATTTCTTGCCTGAGCCACATGGGCATGGGTCGTTAGGATATACCTTGGCTTCTTCGTTGATGACTGTTGTAGAACGCTTCTGCTCTTTGTAAAGGGCTTTGCGTGTGTCTTCGTCGTAGATAGCTTCCCACTGTGGTAATTCGTATAACCAGTCAGCGCCTGCTGCTACCATGTTCTTGTAGAGCTTTTCTGTGTCGAATGCAAGGCTTACTACAGTGTCTTCTTCCATTGTTTCGATTGGATTTGCTTCTTTTAAGCTGTCGTTGATACCGTCTAAGAAACCAACCATGCTTAATACAGTCATACCGTACTTGTCTGCTAATTCTTTTACAGTGCCTTTTACTTCTTCGGTAGGATTGGCTAATAACTGTGCATAGATTTCTTTTTCCTGCTCGAAATAAGTTGTCCAAAGTCTCTGTAAATCACCTTTGTTGGCTGTTTCTGAATATGCGGTATTTCTCCACTGCTGTAATAATGTCATATTTATATTTCCTTCCTGGTGTAATCTTCCTTATGATGCCTGCTTTTGCATAAACAAGAAGCTGACATGCAACATCCTTTGACAGTATATAACAAACTTTCCCTAAAGTCCAGAGACCTTTCTTTAATTTATGACAAACAAGTCTTTCTTACCGGATATGTCTGTGGTATACTTAACCCATTCTAAAACGAAGAAAGAGGACTGTGTATGAAACGGACAGCAAAGCAGCTTGCTGCATTATTGGGTGTGGCACTTCTTGTTCTTATGTATGTATTGTTACTTATTTTTGCCATCTGTGATTTTGAGGGTAGTGAGATGATGTTCCGGATTTGCCTTATGGCTACCTTTATTATCCCACTTCTTATCTGGATATATATTTATTTATACGACCGCATGAAGGCAAGCCGTGACGGGATTCATGATGACACAAGGACTACTATTCACAAATAGTAGTCCTTGCTTTTTATGCTTCCATTTTTAATTCCTGGTTCATTACAAAATCCTTATCGGATAACATTCCTGAGAATACATCCATCGGAACCGGTCTGGAATAATAATATCCCTGAGCAATGTCACAATCCACATCCCGTAAAAACTCAACCTGTTGTTTTGTTTCCACACCTTCGCACACAACATTCAGCTTCAGTTTCTTTGCCATATCAATGATACTTGGAATGATAATCTTTTCATCCGAATCTTCATCAAAATCCTTCAAGAATTCTTTATCCAGCTTTAATACATCAAGAGGAAGTTTGGTTAATACATTAAGGGATGAATAACCGCTTCCAAAGTCATCCATGGATACCTTAACACCCAATTCATGGAGTTTGGTAAGCATTTCAATGGTATCTTCTACACGCTCGGTAGATATGGTTTCCGTTAATTCAAATTCCAGATACTGCGGCGGAATCTTGTATTTCTCCAAAAGACCGGCTATGTAGGATACCATATCATCAATGGACTGCAGATGAATACGGGAAACATTCATGGACACATTTACTACCGCTTCATTATGTTCCATTCTGTCTGCCAGGTATTTACATACTTCTTCGTATACAAAATAGTCCAAGGTTGTAATGCTTTTATTTTTTTCAAATACAGGGATAAATTCGTTCGGAAAAATCATAGTTCCGTCTTTCTTTATCCATCGGATTAAGGCTTCTGCACCAATAATAGACCGGTTTTTCAAATCTATCTTAGGCTGCATATAAACTACGAACTCTTTGTTCTGAAAAGCCTTTTCCATATTGTTGGCATACTCTACTTCTTTTTGCAGATTCTGTCCCATGGAATTATCATAAATAACACAGTTTCCACGGTCAGAACGCTTTGCCTCTTTTCTTGCCATATTGGCGTTAGAGATAATATTTTTAAGCGGCACGTCATTTCCGTCCACTACAAACGGACATAGACCAATAATACATACAATATTACTATCCAGATACTTACTCTGTACATTGTCCGTAAACTGTTTGCTGCCGGCTTCCATGGCACTAATCATTTGCTCATTATTCCAATCATCCGCTTTTAACAGGCAAACCAGATTATCGGAAAAGACACGGCTTCCCATGATAAAACGTCCCACAAAGCCCTTGGCACCGTCTGCATATGCCTTTAGAATTTTATCTCCAACCTCATATCCATATGCTTCGTTAATATATTTGAAATTACTGAAATCCATATATACGATTACATATTTACCATGCTCTGCCGTTTTCAGAAATTCCTGCGCCAATTCCAGGAATTTCTCATATTTATATAAACCGGTTACGGCATCAAAACCTGTCAACCGCTCAATGGTATCGGAAGCATCTTCATAGGCTTTCATTTTTAGCAGATAGGAAGATATTACATTCGTTACAGCCTGAATGGTCTGCTTATCCTCTTTGGACCACTTACGTGGCTCGGAACAACTTACAAAATCAATACTTCCCGCATATTCATCTTTTTCAAAATAGGAACTTCTTACATAGGCTCGTATTCCGTTCCTTTCACAATATTCCCGTGTATAATCATCTTCCAATTTATCCACGTCATTGCACCAGCTTAGTCCATTGCTTGCCTTAATTTGGGCAACTTCTTTTTCCCAGGATTCCTCTGAATGCACAATTACGCTTTCTTCTTCCAAAGAGCAATCCCCCATCACGCAACGGTACGGATACGTCATCTTATGCTCCATACCAACTCTGTGACGGACACAGATAGCATCCAAGCCCATCTGTCTTGTAACCTGACGTAACAATAAGTTAATGGCACTGTCCGTATCCTTGGCTTCATCAATCAGCTTAAATGCCAATTCAATTAATGAATCCGACTCCTTACGCTCATATTTCAACTCCAATTCATGCTTTCTGACAATCTTATTGTGCATCTCTTCGATATGGAGCTTATTGTATTCCTCTTCCTTGGCATGGTCGTATAATCCGTAACGGTTCTTACCATGCTCTTTTTCATAAACCAATGCTTTTTCCGCATTGGTAAATAACTGTTCATACGTCTTTCCATCTAGTGGGAATACGGAGGCGCCGATGGTCACCGTACTGGCAAATTTCATTTCCGCTTCCGAATATGTCTTCTGAACAACATCCTGGATTTCCTTCATTTTCTTTTCTAAATCCGGAATCTTTTTGATGTTTTTCATCAGGATAACGAAGGCATCGCCCCCTACCCTTCCAAGAATATCGGAGGTATAGAAAATTTCGTCCAAATCCGTTGCCATACTCTTTAAAACTTCTTCGGCAAAGGTGGCACCCATCTTATCCACAAGCTGTGTAAAATCGTCCACGTCCACGATGAGCAGTCCTGCATATTCTTTTCCGTCCTGCTCCTTTAAAAAATCATTAATCAAGCGTCCGGCATGATTACGCTCATACAATTTAGTCAGAGGGTCACGCATATTCTCATCGGCAATACGCAGTTCCATACGCTTCCGCTCATCAATATTTTCCATAGTTCCGATTATACTGCATGGCTTGCCCTCCCCATCCATAAGGGTCCTTGCCTTAAATTGGAACCATAAATAATCCGCATTATGATTACGAAGGCGGAGCTGTACTTCAAAAACCGGCTTTCCTTCCTTTGACATATGAATAAAACGGTCCAGTTCATCCCAATCGGCATAGAGAACATGTCTTTGCAACTTGGCTTCGGATGAAATATGCTCAAAGCGTTCTTTTTTCTTGCCACCATCTTCTATGTCCTTGGTTATTACAAACCTGTCCTTATGGATATCGTACTCAAATACCCACTTGCCATCCACACTGGCCAGTGCCTGAAACCGTTCCTTTTCCGCATTAATATCTGCCAGCTTAGCATTGCGGATTGCCACAATAATGCCGCTGCTAAAGTTAAAGAAAAATACGATTACCAGAATCAGACCGGCATGGAACAGACGGAGTCCCAGCTTTCCGTCTCCGTCACTGCTCAAAATAAACGCAGTCACAACATGAAGAGCTATTACCAAGAAGCCCAACAAATTGGAAAAACGTGCATCACAATAAATCACTGCCATACCAATCATACAAACAGCATATAAAAAATGCAGATGGTCTTCATCCAACATCAGCATATAGGCATAAAAGAACAGTGCCGGCAAATAGAGGGAATAGCGGAATGCCAATTTGTGTCTGCTCTCCGAATAATCAACTACCGCAAGTAAAATCGGAAGAACCAGAAGAATATAATACATAATCGGTTTCCATTGCGGTCCCGTATATCCGGACATATAGAACAACCGATATCCCAACAAACCGTATATCAGAGCACAAACCACATAACTGACAAAAACAATCCGGTTTACACTGGATACATCTCCCAATATTTCCACATATTTCTTTAGTCTTTTACTTGATTTCATGTCACACCCGCTAAATTATCTGTAAATTGTGCACAATCGCCCACTGTTATCTATTAGTATATCATTCTCTCCGTTGTTTTGCCACTATTTTTGCATTTTTCTCATCCGTTTACCAACTTATTTACAGAGTGGACTCTCTCTGTAAATGATATCTTCCCGCCCCGGTCCGTTGGAAATCATGGTAATGGGATATCCGATTTGCTTTTCAATGAATTCAATATAATTACGACAATTTTGCGGAAGCTCCTCATATCTACGGATTCCCCTAATATCACAATTCCATCCCGGAAGGGTTCTGTAAATCGGATTGGCATGGGCAAGCATATGGCTGACCGGAAATTCCGTTGTGATTTTTCCATGAATTTCATACCCAACGCAAACCGGAATCTCCTTCCGGTATCCGAGAACATCCAAAACCGTAAAGGCTACTGCCGTGGCTCCCTGAAGACGGCATCCGTATTTTGATGCTACGCAGTCAAACCATCCCATTCTTCTCGGGCGTCCCGTGGTTGCTCCGTATTCGCCTCCGTCACCGCCCCGTCTGCGCAGTTCCTCGGCTTCGTTTCCAAAAATTTCACTTACAAAGGCACCGGCTCCCACCGCTGAGGAATAAGCCTTACATACCGCAAGGATTTCCTTGATTTCATAAGGCGGAATCCCGGCTCCCACTGCACCGAAAGCGGCCAAGGTCGAAGATGAAGTAACCATCGGATAAATTCCGTGGTCAGGGTCCTTTAAGGTTCCCAGCTGTCCTTCCAGTAATATGGTCTTTCCCTCACACATTGCCCTGTTCAAATAAGAAGACACATCACAAACATAGGGCTTTACCATTTCCCTGTATTCCTTCAGGGTGTGCAGCAATTCCCCCGGTTTTATTTCCGGCTTATGGTAGAGATTTGTCACGATACAATTTTTCATTTCACAAACCCTCTGCACCTTTTCTACCAATAGCTCCTCGTCAAACAATTCTGAAACTTGAAATCCGATTTTAGCATATTTATCTGAGTAAAACGGAGCAATCCCCGATTTGGTAGAGCCAAACGATTTGCCCGCGAGACGTTCTTCCTCATATTCATCAAACAAAATATGATAGGGCATCACTATCTGGGCTCTGTCCGAAATTAGTATTCTTGGCTTGGGAACCTTTTTCTCGGTTAACGACTGTATCTCTTTTATCAGAAGGGGAATGTTAAGTGCCACTCCGTTTCCGATTACACTGGTGGTATGCTCATAAAACACACCGCTTGGCAATGTATGGAGTGCAAATTTGCCATATCCGTTTACAATGGTATGACCGGCATTCGCTCCTCCCTGAAACCGTACAATAATGTCTGCCTCCTCTGCCAACATATCCGTAATCTTACCTTTTCCTTCGTCACCCCAGTTTGCACCGACTACTGCTTTTACCATACCTGCACTGCCTCCTATTTTTTATAAATGCCTTTATATCTGTGACTATCCGCGTACATTAACAAGTGATATCCGTATGCACTCCCATGCTTTGTCTGTAAGATGCAAGCAACGGTTCCATCACATCTTTCAGATACTCCTCCACTTGTCTTTCGCTTCTTCCCGTATAGCAGGCCGGATCCAGCATATCTTCCAGTTCTTCCCTACTGAGTCCGAATTCTTCTCTTTGTGCAATGAGTTCCAATAAATTATTCTCTTTTCCCTCTATCTTCACATTCTTCCCTGCCTCCATGGAAAGAATGCGTAGCAGTTCATGGAGTTGTTGACGGTCCCCTCCTTTTTTCACTCCATTCATCAATATATTTTCTGTTGCCATAAACGGCAGTTCTTCCTTTAAATGTTTTTCAATTACTTTCGGGTATACCACCAGACCGTCTACCACATTAAGACACAAATCCAATATCCCGTCCGTAACCAAAAAGGCCTCCGGAACGGACAAGCGCTTATTTGCCGAATCATCCAAGGTACGTTCCAGCCATTGGACAGAAGAAGTCAAGGAAGGATTCAGCATGTCCACCATTACATAGCGGCTAAGGGCAACAATGCGCTCACTCCGCATGGGATTACGCTTATATGCCATAGCAGAAGAACCAATCTGCTTGTTTCCAAAGGGTTCCTCCACCTCCTTTAGATGCTGGAGCAGGCGGATGTCATTTGCCATCTTGGCAGCACTTGCCCCAATCCCCGCTAACACCTGTAATACACGGGTATCCACCTTCCTGGAATAGGTCTGTCCGGATATGGGAAAACACTCATCAAACCCCATTTTCCGGGCAATGAGTCTATCCAACTGCTTTACCTTTTCTTCATCCTTATCAAATAATTCCAGAAAGGAAGCCTGGGTTCCTGTCGTCCCCTTACAGCCCAATAATTTCATTCCGGAACGCACGTATTCCAAATCTTCCATATCCATTTGAAATTCCTGCAACCACAAGGTTGCCCGTTTTCCCACTGTGGTAGGCTGAGCCGGTTGGAAATGGGTAAAGGCGAGGGTGGGAAGACCTTTATACTTCATTGCAAACTCTGCTAATCTCTCCATTACCCCAAGTAATTTGCAACTTATCAATTGCATTCCCTCTGTCATAATCATGATGTCCGTATTGTCTCCCACATAACAGGAGGTAGCACCAAGATGAATAATCCCTTTCGCCTTTGGGCATTGTACCCCATAGGCATACACATGGCTCATAACATCATGCAGCACCTCTTTTTCCTTCTCTCTTGCCACCTCATAATTCACATCCTCAGCATGCATTTTCATTTCTGCAATCTGCTCCTGCGTAATGGGCAATCCTAATTCACTCTCTGCCTCTGCCAGTGCAATCCATAATTTTCGCCAAGTCTTAAACTTTTTATCTTCTGAAAAAATATACTGCATTTCCTTACTTGCGTAACGCTGTGACAAAGGACTTACATATCCTTTCCTATCCATAACTCTCCTCCTGTTTTGATAAAATATAAAGCGGTGTTTTCAGAACACCTGCATTTATTGTTATGAATAAATAAACGGACATTGTACTTTCTACAATGTCCGTCTTCTCCGACTTTTATCCTTTGTTTTACTAAATCGTATCTTTTTATCCTGTTATCTTACCGATAAACTCCCTGACTCTGTTATTTTCCGAAGCGAAAATTTCATCAGGAGTTCCCTCTTCGACAATCACTCCGCCTTCCATAAATACAATTCTATCAGAAACTTCTCTTGCAAACTGCATTTCATGGGTAACAATAATCATGGTCATATGCTGCTTTGCCAGCTCTTTAATAACCTTTAATACTTCTCCTGTTAATTCCGGGTCCAATGCAGAAGTCGGCTCATCAAAGAACAGTATCTTTGGCTGAAGCGCCAATGCCCTTGCAATGGATACACGCTGCTGCTGACCACCGGATAACTGATACGGGTAAACATCCCTCTTATCTGAGAGTCCCAACTGTTCCAATAATTTTTCCGCACGGTCTATTGCTTCCGTTTTCGGAACCTTGTCCACACTTATCGGTGCGTCAATGATATTTTTAAGCACGGTATAATGAGGAAACAAATGAAAGCTTTGGAATACCAGTCCAAAATTTTTACAAATCCGGCGAAGCTCCTTTTTCGGTGCATAAACCGTATGGGCCCTGCCATCCTTATCCTGCTCTTCCCAAGCCGCCTTTTCCTCAAGATAACTCAGGGTTCCCCCATCCATTTCTTCCAACATGGTTGCACAACGTAACAATGTAGATTTACCGGAACCGGAAGGACCGATAATGGATACCACTTCGCCTTCCTTTACCGAAAGGGAAATGTCTTTGATAACCTCCAGATTACCGAAGGTCTTTCTCATATTATGTATTTCTAATAAATTCATAATCATTCCCTCACTTTATCTGTAATAGGATAATTTCTTTTCAATACGTTCCATAATGTAAGCTACCACATAGTTGAAAATGAAGTAGAACACACCGGCTACCATAAGAGGAATCACATTAGCCTCCTTGGCACTAATCTGCTTGGCAATGGTAAACATCTCCGTTACCGCAATAACAAATGCCAGGGAAGTATCCTTAACAAGGGTAATGGTTTCGTTGGTTACCGGCGGCAGAATCCGCTTAATTACCTGTGGAAGGATAATCTTAAAGAAGGTCTGCACCTTATTAAATCCAAGCACCTTTGCCGCTTCGTATTGTCCCACCGGCATGGATTCAATTCCCGCACGGTATATCTCCGCAAAATACGCTGCATAATTAATGGAAAAGGCAATAATCGTTGCCACGAAACGGTACGACTGGGAAATCTTTATTCCAAACACATAGTATGGTGAAAAATATACAACAATTAACTGCAACATAAGAGGAGTCCCTCTCATAATTGCAATATAGATTTTTACAAAAAAACTCCCTACCACGTTTTTGGACATTCTTCCGAATGCAACCACTAATCCCAACGGCAATGAAAAGAGAAGTGTCAGTACAAAGATTTCTACCGATACTACCATTCCCTGCCCCAATTGTTGTAACATTGTCATTGTTTCCATACGATACCTCTGTTATCCCTTAGGGTGTCCCCCATTATCTCTATAACGTAATACAAAGGGTCCGGAAATGCGGACCCTTTTCTGATTCATTATTTGCCAAGGCAAACACTGTCTACCAAACCATAATCGCTATACTTCTCAGCAATCTTCATGAAAGTTCCGTCTTCTACCATTTCAAGTAAAGTCTCTTCCACCTGGTTCTTTAACTCATCGTTTCCTAATAAGAAACCAATACCATACTGCTCTGTTGCAAGCTGCTCATCTAACATCACATAAGCATCGCCTCTTGCTGCAATCTGGTACGCTGCTACACCGATATCAATTGCTACTGCATCAATTGCTCCGGATTCCAAATCCATAAAGCTTGTATTGTAGTCTGCATACTGTGTAAGGCTTGCAAAAGAATCTGCCAAATCAAGGTTTTCCTGATTTTCTGCATCTTCTAACGCCGCAAGTGCGGAAGAATCCTTCTGTACACCAACATTCTTACCTGCCAAATCTGCCTTTGTAACAATACCGGAATCCGCTGCTACCACAAACACCTGGCTGTTATCTACATATGGTACAGACCATGTATATTCTTCTTCACGTCCGTTGATTGTAAATCCATTCCAGATACAATCAATCGATCCGGAAGACAATTCCATATCCTTTGTATCCCAGTTGATCGGCTGTTTTACAAGCTCCCAATCGTTTCTGTCACATACTTCCTGTGCAAGGGAGAGATCAAAACCTACATACTCACCATTGTCATCCATATATCCATACGGTGGAAATTCTGCATCAAAACCAACAAGTCGGAGGCCAAGC
>JAZSEL010000030.1:0-3049 GCA_045531685.1 Lachnospiraceae bacterium
GTGGTGTTTTACCGGGAAGAAGAGATAATGGCGGACAAGGAAGATATAGCTGATGTACCGGCAGATGCAGATTGGAAAAAGGTCCTTGTGGTAGCCGGTGGTGCGGTAATTTGCAGGAAAACGGAAGCGTAAAGAAGCGAAGTTGTTCCGAAAAGGGGATTCGTTGGAAACGGGCGCGTGAAAAACGGATGTGCCGGAAATAGGTTGAAATGTGCAGACATAGGAGAATTAGGATATGGTAGAAGTGAAGAAAACAGTACAATTAGCGAACGGTGTGGGAATGCCGACCATCGGATACGGTACCTGGCAGGTGGAAAACAGTCCGGCAGGTGCGGATGCGGTTGCAGAAGCAATCCGGGCAGGCTACCGGCATATTGACGGTGCGGCCCGGTATGAGAACGAAGTAAGCGTAGGAGCAGGTATCAAAAAGTCCGGAGTGGCTCGTGAAGAGCTCTTTGTAACAAGTAAGGTGTGGTTTACCCACAGAGGTTACGAGCAGACGCTTACGGCCTGTGATACCACCTTAAAGGATTTGGGCTTGGATTATGTGGATTTGTACCTGATTCACTGGCCTGCAGTGGCAAGAAACTATGAGAACTGGCAAGAGGTAAACGCAGAGACATGGCGTGCCATGGAGGCCATTTACCGTGCGGGAAAGGCACGGGCAATCGGCGTCAGCAATTTTCTTTCGCAGCATTTGAAACCGCTTCTTACAACAGCAGAGATTGTACCGATGGTCAATCAGATTGAGTTTCGTCCGGGCTATCCGCAGACGGAATGTGCTGAATGGTGCCTTACCCGTGGCATTGTGCCAGAGGCATGGCGACCGCTTGGCGCAGGTGCGGCATTGACCGGTGAACTTATGAGAGAACTTTCCGTCAAGTACGGAAAAACACCGGCACAGATTTGTCTGCGCTGGGTATTACAGCATGGGCTGGTTCCTCTTGTAAAATCCACAAATCCGGTGCGGATGAGAGAGAATATGGATGTGTATGATTTTTCTTTAAGTGCAGACGATATGGCAAGAATAGATGCACTTCCGAGGGATGATGCGGGTGCGGAGAAGCCGGAGGAATTGGTGGAAAGGTAATGCCCTTGTGGAAGGCAGGAAAATTTGAAGATGGTAATGTGAGAGTAGATTTTATGAAATTAAATTATAAATATTTAATCTTTGATTAATAATGATACAAGGGAGAAAGAGAGTATGAGTGATTACAACAAGGATTTGGTAGCTAAGGCGGAGTATTTCTTAAAAGCAAAATTTGATGAGAGTGAATATTTGAGCATGCATCCTGAGAGCAAGGAGTATCGTTTGCAACATTCTTACCGCGTTGCCAACATAGGTAAAAAAATTGCAGAGGAGGAAGGCTTTGATGTGGCGGAAACTGTGGTGGCTTGTCTTTTGCATGATGTAGCCTATTGTCTGACCTTTGATAGTGAAGAAAATAGATGGGAAAACCATGGAAGAAACGGCGCCCGCATGGCACGCGAATTTTTGGAAAGTACCGATTTGGCATCGGATCGCATCAACGCTATTTGCTATGGCATTGCAATCCATGCAGACGGCAAGGCAGATTTTGAAGGCGAAAGAACTCCTTTTGCAGAGACCGTAGCCAATGCGGACAATATTGACCGCTATGATGCATACAGAATATACGAACGTCTTCAGTACAAAAAGTTCAGCGAGTTGCCTTTTGATGAGAAAGAGCAGTTGGTGGAAGAGACATTGAGGCAATTGAAAGAGCTTCGCGAGATGACGCTTGGAACCAAGACTGCAGAGACTATTTGGAAAGAACGAGTAGATTACAACATTAGCTTTTATGAGAAGTTGAAAGCACAGCTGGAAAACAGTTTGAACGTGTGTTAATCCGGAGAATTAAGACGAGGTATTTCAAGTTGTAAAGGACATTTTACAGGAGGCGAGATAACAATTCCGATTGTAGGGAACGGAAACTTTGAATTTGTAGGAGAAAACTTATGAATAAACAAGATTATATTTTATTATTGGATAGTATGTATCCGAACTTTTTTGAAAGAGAAACTGTTCGTAATCTTCCAGACGAATGGATTTGTGATGAGATGATTCTAACTTTGGACGAATTTGAACCAAGCAAATACGATAAAGAATTTGATGATAATATTTCGTTTGGCTATTATAATGAGGACCTTGATAAGTTGAAAGAAAAGGTAGAGAAAGTAGTTCAATATTGGTCGAAATCTTATAATGGTAAACATAGGATATATTGTGGCTACATAGATGGAGAAGTTGTTAGTTTCTGCCTTATTGAAGATAAGGGTATTCACGATATAAATGGGCATCAATATAGAATAGGAGGACCTGGTTGTGTCGGAACACTACCAGAATATCGTAATAAAGGAATCGGATTGACAATGGTTAAAAATGTTACTCAGATTCTAAAAGATGAGGGATATGATTACAGTTACATTCATTTTACTGGCGTAGCATCATGGTATGAGAAACTTGGTTACAAGTCTGTACTTAAATGGAATAAGAACGGAATAATATAGTGTATAACTTCCAATTTGTAGAACAGTTAGGAAAATTTGAATTTGGAGGAGAGAATATTTATGTGCTTTGTATGTGACAGGATTAAAGAAACTAGAGTTGGCAACAACCCATTTCTTGTAAAAGAACTTGAAACTGGATATGTGGTGATTGGGGATTATCAGCATTTTAAAGGGTATACTTTGTTTCTATATAAGACCCATGTTGTTGAATTATTTGATCTTGATGCAGAAGTAAGAGCAAAGCATTTATATGAAATGACACTTGTTTCTGAAGCTGTAAAAAAGGCTTTCGGAGCACAAAAAATGAATTATGAATGTTTGGGAAACGGGGATGGCGGAGCACATATTCACTGGCATTTATTTCCGAGAAGAGCCGGCGATATAGAGAATTATGGAAATAAAGGCAGGGGACCTGTTTGGTGGTACCCGAGGGATAAGATGTACGCTGATGATAACAGACCGAGCAATGAAGAACTTGAAGAAATGAAAAGTAAGCTTCTTTGCGAACTAGACAAACTGT
>JAZSEL010000153.1:0-21404 GCA_045531685.1 Lachnospiraceae bacterium
GATTCTTTCTATGCTTACAAAGCATGGTTATCCGAAGACCCGTTTGTACACATTTGTGGTAAGAGATATGTGGACCGTGTGGAAGATACGACTAAGATTACCGTATACTCTAACCAGCCGGAAGTGGAACTTTTTGCAAACGGTGTAAGCCTTGGTAAGCAGACAAGTGATGTCCATTTCTTCTACTTCGATGTACCAAATGCCGGAGAGACGGAGTTAAAAGCAGTTGCCGGGGATTGTACAGACGAAAGCCGTATCCGTAAGGTAGAAGTATTCAATGAAGAATACAGATTAAAAGAAGAAGGAGCAATCTTAAACTGGTTTGATATCGATGCACCGGAAGGATATTTCTCATTAAATGATAAGATGTCAGATATCATGGTTAATCCGGCCGGTCAGGCACTCTTTGCACAGCTTATGGGCAGCATGGCAGGAAAGAAAGCCATGGGATTTGAAATGAACGACAGCATGATGGCTATGATGGGTGGATTTACGGTACTTCGTCTTCTTACTCTTATGGGTGGCATGATGGATGTAAAATATACCAAAGAACAGCTTCTTGGTTTAAATGCCCAGCTTAATCAGATTAAGAAATAGGAATATGCCGGAAAGGCAGTTGTTTCTAAAATAAATATGGAATAAAAAAGAATCCTGTCATATAATCAATTTGTTGATTCGTGACGGGATTCTTTTTGATGGAGGGGAGTTGCGAAATAAGAGGTTTGAGTTTGCGGAGGTTATATGAAGTTTGTTTATGAACCTGAATTAGTTGAATATATGCAAGAAAAAGGACATAAGAATATTGTGGTGGAAGTAGTAACCATTAACAATTCGGAAATAGAAATCAGTGAATTGCATGTTCATTTTGTTGATGAAAGACAGACAGAGATTTTTAAAACAAAGAAGCGGTATCGTAGTGTGCAGACGGAAATGGGAGAAGTTCTGTTACCGCATTATAAATTGAATTATGAAGAGGAAATTGTATTCGGACTTAAAAAGTTTTGGATATTCAAGTCTATTTCTTATAAGGGAATTACGCAATAGAATGCTTTTGCGTCTAAGTGTTGCCAGAAGTAAGTCAGAAACACCCCGGTATTAATTGATACCGGGGTGTTATATTATTAGGAATCAGGTTATTCGCACAGTAGTCTGTCCGCCTCTGAACGCATAATGATATAGAGTGGACGGAATAAATCTTCCAAACCGATGGAACGGGGATATCTTTGGGCAACGATTTCAATTTCGGTAAATATTTTATTGGTTAAATCATCTTCATCCATATTTACAAAACCGAAAAGCGTAGTGGTATAGGCTTTATCCGTTTTGCAGGAATGGATGTATTCCCTTGCAAATGCCCGCCATTCTTTTTCGAGGGCTTTCTTTTCGTCCTCTGTTGCAGATTGATATGCTACCAGGCAAAGGGATTCCGCAAATCGGGTATATTCTTTAGAGGCTTTTTTCTTAAGGATAATAGCGGAGTCATTATTTGCCTGTACATTTGCCATAATCCACGCACGGAAGTAGTTATCCACTTTGTTCCCCTTTTTATCTACGGAGTAGCGCTGCTTGATATGTACAAAAGGGGTCTTACCATTCTCTGCCTTTAAATCAGAAGAGGCTGATTTTATTTCGGATGCAGATGACTGCGGCTGCATGGTTGCATATGCAGGGCTTACATCAGTCTCTGATGTAGTAGCATATTTTTTCTCCGGAAAAACAATGGCGTCAATTTTACGTAATTCTTCATCAGTGAAATGGGTTCTGCCGATGATTTTGATATTATCTAAAATCTGATCCGGTTTGGATGCTCCAATAAGCACACTGGTTACAATATCGTCTTTTAATATCCAACTGAGGGCCATCTGTGCCAGAGACTGTCCTCTGCTCAGGGCGATGTCGTTAAGCTGTTGAATCTGTCTGAGCTTCTCTTCGGTTAAGGATTTTTCACTCAGGAAACGTCCGTCCGTCATAATCCGGCTGTCAGCAGGGATTCCGTTTAGATAACGGTTGGTTAACAGTCCCTGGTCGAGCGGAGAAAATGTGATGATTCCTTTCTGCAAACGATGTGCGGTTTCCTTTAATCCGTTCTGCTCGATAGTCCGGTTGAAGATGGAGTACGAATTCTGATTAATGATAAATGGACAACGTAATTCTTCTAAAATAGCAGAAGCCTTTTCTAACGTTGGTCCGTTATAATTGGATAATCCCACATAGAGAGCTTTTCCGCTTTGAACAATGGAAGCCAACGCCCCCATGGTTTCCTCCAGTGGAGTATTAGGGTCCATGCGATGATGGTAGAATATATCCACATAGTCAAGTCCCATACGCTTCAAACTTTGGTCAAGACTGGCAATTAAATATTTACGGCTGCCCCAATTGCCATAAGGACCTTCCCACATATCATAACCTGCCTTGGTGCTGATTAAGAGTTCATCGCGGTAGCCTGCGAATTCTTCTTTTAAAATTTTCCCAAAGTTACGTTCTGCACTGCCCGGTGCAGGACCATAATTGTTGGCAAGGTCAAAATGGGTAATTCCGTTATCAAAAGCGGTAAAGCACATGGCCTTCATATTGTCATAATTGCCGGTGTCACCAAAGTTGTGCCACAATCCAAGGGAAACAAGCGGAAGCTTCAGGCCACTATTTCCGCAGCTTCGGTATGGCATGGATTCATATCGTTCTTTTGCAGGTATATAAGTCATAACTCCTCCTGTTAACGGTTAATTGTTTAATCATCAGTATACCACTTCGCGGATAATAATACAAAAAGATATGGAAATATGCGTAATAATTTGTAACTTCTAAAGATTTGGTAAACAATCGTATTATTAAGTTGTCAATAAATGTGGGACTATGTTACAATACCGAAAGTATTTGTAAAAGAATGTAATTATTTGAAAGGAAAGACAGATATGTTTAAAGAGTATTTATTGGCGTTTATAATATCCATGGTTCCGCTCATCGAGCTTAGGGGTGCGATTCCATATGCGATTCTTTGGGGCTTACCGGTTATTCCTTCTTATATAGTTTGTATTATCGGTAACATGCTTCCGGTGCCTTTCATTTTCTTTTTTGCAAGAAAAGTATTGGAATGGGGCGCAGACAAACCGATTATTGGAAAGTTCTTTACTTTCTGTTTAAAGAAAGGGGAAGCAGGCGGTAAGAAATTACAGGAGAAAGCAGGCGGCGGTTTGTATATTGCACTTTTGTTATTCGTAGGTATTCCGCTTCCGGGAACAGGCGCATGGACCGGAACTTTGGCAGCCAGTATCTTAGATATGGATTTTAAGAAGAGTATTCTTGCTGTTGTAGGTGGTGTAGTGCTTGCCGGAATCATTATGGGTTGCGGAGCCGGAATCGTAGCATTGTTTGTTTAAGAATGGTATAAATAAAACCTGTATTGCTGTCTGGCAATACAGGTTTTTCTAACTTTATTGCATTTCCAAATTGTATTTTTCGATAAACCCATCCGTATAATGATATTTTCCATCTTTGGTAATAAAGAATCCATCTGTATAATCCAGTGATTCCAGAAGTTTCATTCCTTTTTCAAGTCCAAGGGAAAAACATGTGGTACTGAGGGCATCCGCATCTGTGGAAACAGGTGTGATAATAGTTACGGCAACCAGTTCATTCTCTATCGGGTATCCGGTGTACTTATCCAAAATATGATGATAGAAATTACCGTCTTTTTCAAAGTATCGCTCATAGGTACCGCTGGTAACTACGGATACATCAGAAACGGAGACAACTGCGGCAGGGGTGCCGTCTGCATCAAAGGGTTTTTCAATTCCGATTTTGAATGGTCCGGTTTCTTTTCCGCCAATACAAAGGACATTACCACCCAAGTAAATTAGGGCAGAGTTGACATTTTGTGAAATCAGATATTCTTTGATTTTATCGGCAATATAGCCTTTGGCGATAGCACCAAGGTCAATTCCCATCCCCTCGTTAGCAAAAGCGATTTCATTGGGGGAACGAAGCAGGACATCGTTGCTGTTTAATACAGGAAGAACCGCATCCAGTTTTTCTTGCGAAGGAATGATGTCACTTCCGTCTGTAAAATTCCATAGACTTGTCAGCGGTTCCATGGCAATACAAAAGGCATCGTCTGATAAATCACTGTATTTTTTCCCAATCTCAATAACTTCAAATAATTCCTCAGAAACTATGTAATAACCATCGGTAGATTGCGGCAACATTCCGTGATTCAGCTGGTACAGTTCGCTTTCCGGATTGGTACGGCTAAAGAGTAATTCGTATTTGTCACATAAAGCCATACATTCATTTAGTAAGCTCTCGTTGGCAGAATCATATATGGTAACGGTAACATAGGTATTCAGTTTGTAATCAGTAATACTAATTGCCTTTGCATCTGCGCGTGAACCGGTAAAAGCATAGCGGCTGTAAAAGAATATGACAGCTCCCACAAACAGCAGGAGGGCAATTACAGTAAATAGTCGTTGTTTCATAGTATTAATCCTACATTCATTTTGGTGGACGTTTCTTTTCCATGAAAATTGCTCATCGTACTAAATTTTATCATGTCAATTCGTAGAATTCCACTTTGAAATATGATATTCTTAATTTTAAGTTTGAAACGAGTTTTTTGAAAGAAATTTTTAGGATGGAAGCAAAAAGAAAAGAGCGTAATGACCGCATTTTAATAGTGGGTATCATTGGACTGGCGTTAGTCCTTACGATACTTTTTATGGCAAAGGTAAGAGGCGTGGGGACGACCGTGTTGGTGTCTGTTGCAGGAGAGGAATATGGAAGATATTCTTTGTTAAAAGAACAGGTAGTTCAGATTGGAGACACTAATACATTAGTTATACATAATCATGAGGCAGATATGTTATTTGCAGAGTGTCCGGATCAGATATGTGTGAAGCACACACCAATATCGGATACAGATGAGAATATTATCTGTCTGCCCAATCAGGTAGTTGTTACGATTGAGGATATGTATGGAAAACAGGCAGAACCAAAGTTGGATGCCGTTGTGAAATAAGTTCAGGGCATAGAGCTGAAACGGAGTCAGAGCAAAGGAGAACTTAGGATGAAGAAAACGGCATTTTGCGGATTGATGCTGGCATTGGCATTAATTGCGAGTTATGTAGAGAGTTTGATACCCATACCGATTCCTATACCGGGGATTAAGCTGGGGGTTGCCAATAGCATCGTGTTGCTATTACTTTATATGACGGATATAAAAACGTCATGGCTGGTTTCCGTAAGCCGAGTTGTTTTGGTGGGGTTTTTATTTGGAAGTATGTCTTCCATATTGTATTCCTTAAGCGGGGCAGTGCTAAGTTTGGGGATTATGATTTTGGTGAAAAAGATGAATTGTTTTACCATGACCGGTGTTTCGGTTACCGGTGGAGTCAGTCATAATATTGGACAGATATTCATGGCATTTTTAGTGCTTGAAAGCGAAGCGGTATGGTATTATTTGCCGGTACTTATGGTTTCCGGTGTGATAACGGGATGCATAATAGGTATTCTGGGAAAAGAGATTTTTAAGAGAGTACCCCAAAAGCAGAGAATGTGAATATTGGGTTTCAAACAGAAGCCTATTGCTATTTGAATGGGACGATAGAATTAATTGACCTATGAAAAAATGAATAAAGAAATGGGACAAGGGAGGAAAAACTATGACTTATCAGGAAATGATGGAAAACGCAAAAACATGTATGGGACCTTATTGCAAGGCCTGTGATGTATGTAACGGAAGAGCATGCCGTAATCAGATGCCGGGACCGGGTTCTAAGGGGATTGGCGATACAGCTATGCGTAACTACGACATGTGGAAAGAAATCCGTGTCAATATGGATTGCCTTTGCAAGAAAAAGGATACGGATACAAGTTTTGAATTGTTTGGAAAATCCTTTGCATATCCGATTTTTGCAGGACCGGTAGGAGCAGTGAATCTTCATTATGGAGATAAGATGAATGACATGGAATACAATGACATTCTGGTAAAAGGCTGTGCCAATGCGGGAATTGCCGCTTTTACCGGTGACGGTTCCAATCCGGAGGTGGTAAAGGCAGCAGCAGTAGCTATCGGAAATGCAGACGGAATGGGTATTCCAACCATTAAGCCTTGGAACAAAGAAACGATTGAAGAAAAAATGACACTTGCCCGTGAAAGCGGTGCTTTTGCTATTGCCATGGATATTGATGCATCAGGACTTCCATTCTTAAAGAACTTAAATCCTCCGGCAGGTGCAAAGTCAGTAAAAGAAATGAAAGAGATTATTGATGCGGCAGGAGTGCCATTTATTATTAAGGGAATCATGACAGTAGAGGGAGCAAAGAAGGCGTTGGAGGCAGGTGCTTCCGGCATTGTGGTTTCCAACCATGGTGGACGTGTGCTTGACCAGTGTCCGGCAACAGCAGAAGTATTGAAAGAGATTGCTGACGCAGTGAAAGGACAGATGAAGATTTTTGTTGATGGTGGTATCCGTACCGGTGTTGACGTGTTTAAGGCACTTGCCATGGGGGCAGATGCAGTTATTATTGCACGTCCGTATGTAACAAGCGTATACGGTGGTGGTGAAGAAGGTGTAAAGATTTACACAGAAAAGATTGGAGCAGAACTTGCCGATACCATGGCTATGTGTGGAGCCGGTAAATTATCTGATATTAATGAAAAAATGATTCGTATGCCAAAGAATTGGTAGTAACTCATTAAGATGCTTATTAGATTTCATTCCGACATTAAGTTATTTCTAATGTCGGAATGTTTTTTTATTTCATAGGAAATTCTGATAAAGTAAAAAACGGAGATAATATGTAGAATTTATGGGTGAAAAAAATGAAATTTTTCACGTTGTCATGTCGGTTTTGGGGGAGTAACATTAGTGGAAATGATAAAATGATGATGTTATTGTGTGATTTGGAGGGGAAGATTATGGAAAAAGAAGAAAAGGAGAAATTGTCTTTAAAACGGACAATTTGGAATGCATGGTATGCAGTACAATTAGCAGCAACCATTAGTCCCGGCATTGTTATACATTCCTTTTTTCTGTGGATAATTAATCATGCAGAGTGGGTGTTTTTTGACGGAATATTTATGCGTAAAATTGTAGAGGCTTTGGATGAGGGAGTTGGTTTTAGACCGATTTTTACATTTATTATCATAAGCGGCTGCTTCTTTTGTGCATGTTCCATTTATTCTAATTACGTTGAAAATGTAGTATATCCGCTTCAGACAAACCGTTTATTTGGAGGTATCTATAAGAAATTATATGCAAAGGCCAAGAATGTAGAGTTAAAGTGTTATGAGGATGCGGATTTCTATAACCGGTATACTATGGCAATGGATGGGGCGGAGGAAAAGATAACCGCTATAATACGAGGAGTATTAGGTTCGACAATCGGAGCAGTAAGTGCTGTAGTTGTATTTTATTTTATGTGGGAAATTGATCACTATGCGATTCTGTTTGTGATTTCACCTCTTGTAGGTAATTTCGTTTTCGGTAATTTGAAGAATAAATATGAATTTAAACGTTATCAGGAACAGGCACCGAATGAAAAAGTATTAAATTATGTGAGCCGTATGATGTATTTGCCAGACGGTGCTAAGGAAATACGTCTTTCCAATGTATTTTCCTTGATGAAGAGACAGTATGGGGAAGCAACGGACCGTAATGTGAAAATAGCGGTAAAATATGCTTTGGTTAACGCAAACTATAATTTCTGGAGAATTACATTTACATTTACGGTTATTTTTGAGGGTGTATTGCTTTATGCTATTTACCGCAATCAGGTAACGGGAAGTATTACGCTGGCACAGTTAACCATTATGACAAGCTTAATGGTTGCCATGACATGGATTCTTATCCGTGTATTTGAAAATATTATGGAGATATTAAAGTACGGTATGTTTATTAATAATCTCCGTAATTTTCTGGATTATGAGGAAGAAATTCCAGAAGACTGGGATGGCGATATGCCGGATACAGAGTTTAAGAGCCTCGAATTTCGGGATGTTTCTTTTTCTTATAAGGATGAAGGGACAATTAAGAACTTATTTTTTGTGATTAAGAAAGGCCAGACGGCAGCTCTCGTAGGACATAACGGTGCGGGAAAAACAACGATTATTAAACTTTTACTCAGGCTTTATGACCCAACATCGGGTGAGATATTCTATAACGGTAAAAATATTAAGGAATATAACTTAAAAGCATATCGTGAACTTTTTGCAACTACCTTTCAGGATTTCCAGATGTTTGGTATGACGGTAAAAGAAAATGTCCTGATGGGGCGGCATTATGAAAACGAAGATGAATTGGTAGTAAATGCACTGAAAAAGGCAGGAGTATACGATAAGGTAATGACATTAAATGGTGGACTTGACGCCTTAATGACAAAGGAGTTTGACGCAGAAGGTGCGGTGCTGTCCGGTGGTGAAAGCCAGAAGCTGGCAGTGGCAAGAACCTTTGTGAAGGACGCTCCAATGAAGATTTTTGATGAACCGTCCAGTGCACTTGACCCGATTGCAGAATATGACTTATTCCAAAATATAATGAAAGAGGGAAGTGACCACACTATGTTGTTCATTTCCCACAGACTTTCTTCTGTAAAAAATTGTGATACAGTATTCATGTTTGAAAAGGGTAGGCTGATTGAGGAAGGCACGCATCAGGAATTGATTGCAGCCGATGGCAGCTATGCACAGATGTATAAGAAACAGGCAATGAATTATCTTGCAATTGAGAACGAAGAGGAGGTGGTACTGTGAGAAAAATGAGTAATCAAAAAGAACAGACCAAGCAGTCTGTAAAAGAAGTATTCGGTAACAACTTCTTCCTCTTAAAATTGATGTTTAGTGCATCGCCGGCATATGTCATATTCATGGCCCTGGATGCAATAAGGAATCAGGTATCAATATTTTTTGAACATGTTGTAGGAATCGGCTATGTACTCGAAGCAGCAGAGTTTAATTATCCGTTCCGACAGGTGGCAACCTTCATTTTAGTGTTGGCAGCCTGTATTACATTGGGTATGGTATTTACCGTGTTCGTCGGCGATTATATCGGAGAAAGAGAGAAACCAAAGATCCGTCAGAAAATTAAAATGATGCTTTATGAAAGGGCAAAGGAACTGGACCTTGCCTGTTACGATGATCCGGAGTACTACAATGAACAGGTGCTTGCTATCTCTGAGGTAGATAAGCAGATTGATAGGGGAATCCAGTTTGTACAGAACACCCTTGGAGGAATTACTACTTTTGTTTCTACCGGCATCTACTTTCTTGCAAAGGATAAAGTGTCTGTTGGCTTTGCGGTAGTTTCCTTTGTTATGGCATTTGCATTTAATCAGGTTTATAACAAGATGAACTATCTGGTAAGGGTAGAAGGCAATCCGTTTACCAGAAAGAGAGATTATATTAAGCGAATCTACTATTTAAGTGATTATGCAAAAGAAATCCGTCTGAATCCGGATGTGTCCGATATTCTTTTTAAGAACTTTGAAGAGGCCAATGACGAAGTGTACGAAATTGAAAAGAAGTATACGAAGAAAAAATTCCTCTTTGGATTTTTGAGCAGGTATGTAAGTAATGCCATGTTCAGCGATGTTTTGTATATTTCCTACCTGGTGTTCCAGGCAGCAGTGCTCGGAACGTTGTCGTTCAGTACGGTGGCGATTTTGTACAATTCCTTCGGGCAGTTAAAAAACGGAATGAGAGTATTTACTGAGGCTTATCCGTTTGCTTGTGAGACCAGTTTATTTGTGTCTAAAATCAGAAAGTTTTTGGATTACGAACCAAAGATTGTATCCAAGGAAGGCTTGATTCCATCGAAAGAGGCGAAAGAAGTGGAACTTAAGGAAGTCTCTTTTGCTTACGGCGATAAGACAGAGATGCTTTTAAAGGATATCAGCATGCAGATAAAGCCGGGCGAAAAGATTGCCCTTGTAGGCTATAATGGTGCGGGAAAGACGACATTGGTTAAATTACTCATGCGCTTATATGATGTTAAATCCGGTGCGATTTTAGCAGACGGCACAGATATCCGAAAATACGATGTTGCATCGTATCGTGATACTATCGGAACTGTATTTCAGGATTTCCAGATATTTGCAGGAAATGTAAAAGAAAATGTCTTGCTTGATGTGGATAGTGATTGTGATGAGGAACGTATCACCCGGGCATTAACAGATAGTGGGTTAATGGGGAAAGTTAACCGTATGTCCGGTGGCCTTGATACCGAGCTTACGACAGAGTTTTCAAAAGAGGGCGTGAACTTGTCGGGTGGTGAGAGTCAGAAACTTGCCATTGCAAGAGTATTTTACAAAGATGCGGGCCTAATGATACTGGATGAACCGTCCAGTGCCCTTGACCCGATTGCGGAATACCAGTTAAATCATGCCATGCTTGAGGCAACTAAGGACAAAACGGTTATCTTTATTTCACACCGTCTGTCTACCACTCGAATTGCAGATCGAATTATTATGCTTGAAGATGGGCGCATTGTGGAGCAGGGAAGTCATGAAGAACTCCTTTCACAAAACGGCAAGTATGCACAGATGTGGAAGGTACAGGCAGGAGCCTATATAGCGGTATAGTTTTGGGCTGGTCGTAAGCCCTGGGTTCATCATAAGAAGGGGGACTAATTACTGGCGGGTGTTTACCCGCCATTTTCATATTATTTTGCTATAGTGGAATTTATGAGCAAGAAGAATATAGGGGATTTATGCACTGGAATGGATGGTGAGCATACGATAGACAAGTATATGTTAATTTATATGCCATATGTGTATAAGGGACATGATTAGTGGCATACGTATTGCTGAAATATAGGGATTCATGTGCTAAAAGCATAGATTAGATATATAAAGGGGCATATGAATTGTGAAAAGTGGCACAAAAACAAGCTAAATATGAGAAAAAGGAAGTGGGGAAGGCATGCGAATTGAGAAAGAGTACGAAAACATATGCGTCCTATATAGATAATATATGTGAAAAGAAGAAAGTTAAGAGCAGAAGTTTCAAGTTATGATTTATAAAAGGGGAAATGATAGTCTGAAACAGGAAATAAAAAGAGATGATAGTAAGAACTTGGAAGAGTATGCTTGATTATTTATGCAAAGCAATTTATAATAGAAACATTAATTTTACGCATAAAGTAATAAGGTAATGGAACTGAATATGCTTATATGCGTGTATATTTTTAAAATAACATGTTGGAGGATAAACATGAAAGCATATGGAGTAAATGAATTAAGAAAAATGTACCTTGATTTCTTTGAATCAAAGAATCATCTTGCAATGAAGAGTTTTTCATTGGTACCACATAATGATAACAGCTTATTACTGATTAATGCAGGTATGGCACCACTGAAGCCATATTTTACAGGACAGGAGATTCCACCACGTAACCGTGTGACTACATGCCAGAAGTGTGTACGTACAGGTGATATTGAAAACGTTGGTAAGACAGCAAGACATTTAACATTCTTTGAGATGTTAGGCAACTTCTCATTTGGTGATTACTTCAAAAAAGAAGCAATCGCATGGAGCTGGGAATTTTTAACAGAAGTAGTAGGAATGGAACCGGAAAGATTATATCCATCTATCTACTTTGAAGATGATGAAGCATTTGAAATCTGGAATAAGGAAATCGGAGTTCCTGCTGAAAAGATTACACGTTTCTACCGTGATGAAAACGGTAAATGTGATAACTTCTGGGAGCATGGTGCAGGTCCTTGCGGTCCATGTTCTGAGATTTATTATGACAGAGGATTAAAATATGGATGCGGCAAGCCGGACTGTAAGGTTGGCTGTGAATGTGACCGTTTTATTGAAGTGTGGAATAACGTATTTACACAGTATGACGGTGACGGCAAGGGCAATTATACCGAACTTGCCAATAAGAACATCGATACCGGTATGGGTCTTGAACGTCTTGCAGTAGTCGTACAGGATGTTGACTCCGTATTTGATATCGACACTATGAAAGCTATCCGTGACCGTATCTGTGAGCTTGCAAAGGTAGAATATCAGACAGATGCAGCAAAGGATGTTTCCATCCGTTTGATTACGGACCATATCCGTTCTTCCACATTCCTTATTTCCGATGGTGTTATGCCATCTAACGAAGGTAGGGGATATGTTCTTAGAAGATTAATCCGTCGTGCGGCAAGACACGGAAGATTACTCGGAATCAAGGATTTATTCCTTGCTAACTTAAGCCAGACAGTTATCGCTGAGTCTAAGGACGGATATCCGGAATTAGATGAAAAGAAGGCATTTATCTTAAATGTACTTTCTCAGGAAGAGACAAAGTTTGATAAGACCATCGATCAGGGTCTTACGATTTTAGCGGAAATGAAGGATGCGATGGTTAAGGCCGGTACAACGGTTCTTTCCGGTGAAGAAGCATTTAAGTTATACGATACTTACGGATTCCCTCTTGATTTAACAGAAGAAATCCTTGCAGAAAGCGGAATGACTCTGGATGAAGCAGGTTTCAAAGCTGCGATGCAGGAGCAGAAGGATAAGGCAAGAAAAGCTCGTAAAGTAACCAACTATATGGGTGCTGATGCAACCGTATATGATGATATTGATGCTAGCGTTACTTCAGAATTCGTAGGATATGACAGATTAACACATACTTCTAAGATTACCGTTCTTACAACAGAGGATGAAATCGTAGAAGCATTGAGTGACGGACAGGTTGGTACCATCTTTGTAGACGAGACTCCGTTCTATGCAACCATGGGTGGCCAGTCAGCAGATACCGGTATTATTACAACGGCTGAGGGTACTTTTGAAGTAAAGGATACTATTAAATTATCCGGTGGTAAGGTTGGCCATATCGGTGTAGTAACATCCGGTATGATTAAGGTGGCTGATGAAGCGACTCTTACCGTTGATGCTGCAAGAAGAAGCAACACATGTAAGAATCATTCTGCAACCCACTTATTACAGAAAGCATTAAGAACGGTTCTCGGAACACATGTAGAACAGGCAGGTTCTTTTGTAGATAATGACAGACTTCGTTTCGACTTTTCTCATTTCTCAGCTATGACAGCAGAGGAACTTAAGAAGGTAGAAGATATTGTAAATGAGCAGATTGCAGCATCTATTCCTGTAGTAACAGATGTGATGACTGTGGATGAAGCAAAGGCAGCAGGAGCAATGGCTCTGTTTGGTGAAAAATACGCAGAAAAAGTACGTGTGGTTAAGATGGGTGATTTCTCCATGGAATTGTGTGGTGGTACTCATGTAAATAACACAGGCGTAATCACAACATTCAAGATTCTTTCTGAAAGCGGTGTTGCTGCCGGTGTAAGAAGAATTGAAGCTATTACAGGCAATGCCGTATTTGCATACTATGCAGAGATGGAAGCAAAGGTAAATGATGCAGCGAAGTTATTAAAAGCGACTCCTGCAAACTTACTTGATAAGATTGAACACTTACTCGCAGAGATGAAGGCACTTTCTTCCGAAAACGAATCCTTAAAGAGCAAAGCGGCAAAGGATGCACTTGGCGATGTAATGGATCAGGTGGTAGAGATTAAGGGAGTTAAGCTTTTAGCAACCAGCGTAAGCGGAGTAGATATGAACGGACTTCGTGATTTGGGTGATCAGCTCAAAGAAAAGCTTTCAGAAGGCGTAGTCGTACTTGCTTCTGACTGTGACGGTAAGGTTAACTTAGTAGCTATGGCAACAGACGGTGCTATGGCTAACGGAGCACATGCCGGTAACCTCATTAAAGGAATTGCAACACTTGTTGGCGGTGGCGGCGGCGGTCGTCCGAACATGGCGCAGGCAGGCGGTAAGAACCCTGCAGGAATTGAAGCAGCCATTAAAGAAGCGGCAGTTGTATTGGAAGGCCAGATTAAATAAAGAAGAATTAATAATTACTTGTAAGTGGTTGACCTTGAAAAACTGTTGATTTCTATAAATTTCTTGTTGACGAAATTGAAAAGTTTGCTATAATATTCTATGTGCATGCTTAGAAGTGCATAATAAACCCATAATCAGTCAGTGTTACTAGAAAGGGACTGAAGGGAGGTCAGGTGTAAGACATGTCAAATGTTATCGTTAAAGAAAACGAAACTTTAGATAGCGCGTTACGTCGTTTTAAGAGAAGTTGCGCAAAGGCAGGAATCCAGCAGGAGATCCGCAAGAGAGA
Organism: Lachnospiraceae bacterium; assembly: GCA_045531685.1. Taxonomy (GTDB): domain Bacteria; phylum Bacillota; class Clostridia; order Lachnospirales; family Lachnospiraceae; genus RGIG8767. Next base: position 14,148 of record JAZSEL010000153.1, read on the forward strand.
ACATTATGAGAAGCCAAGCGTAAGACGTAAGAAAAAATCTGAAGCAGCTAGAAAACGTAAATATAACTAATTGTTATAATTACTTCTCATTGAGAAGTTCACATGTAACAAAAGGGCATCGGTTTATCCGGTGCCCTTTTGTTATACTTATAATTTCCGCGGCATATACATATAACCAGTATTTATAAAGGGTGAAGGAAACTATGAATAGAAGAAGATGGAAAGTATTTCTACTGGGAATAAGTATTCTTGTTTCATTATGGATGCAGCCGATTGGTGCTTTTGCATTATCGGATGAGGAGATTCAGGCACCATCGGTTATCTTACTGGAGCCGACAACCGGGCAGGTAATTTATGAAAAAAATGCAGATGATACTCTCAGTCCGGCAAGTATTACAAAGATTATGACCTTGCTTATTATTTTTGACGAATTGGAAAAGGGAACCATTGCGTTAACAGATGAAGTGACAACCAGTGCATATGCAAAGTCCATGGGAGGTTCGCAGGTATTTTTGGAGGAAGGAGAAGTCCAGACAGTGGACACCTTGATAAAATGCATCGCAGTTGCCAGCGGAAACGATGCCTGCGTGGCGATGGCAGAGAAAATAGCGGGAAGTGAAGAGGCATTTGTGAATCTGATGAATGAAAGAGCAAAGGAAATGGGGCTTGCCAATACACATTTCTGTGATTGCTGTGGTCTTTCGGATGATGATGCCCATTATACTTCAGCCCGGGATGTGGCTCTTATGGCAAGGGAGTTGATTACCAAGTATCCGGAAATCTATGACTATTCCACAATCTGGATGGAAGACATTGTGCATAATACGGCAAAGGGAAGTGAAACCTTTACGTTAGCAAGCACCAATAAGCTGTTAAAACAATATCCTTATGCTACAGGGCTAAAAACGGGTTCTACGGATAAAGCCAAGTATTGTCTGGCTGCAACCGCTAATTATGAAGGGATGGATTTGATTGCAGTTGTTATGGCGGCACCGGACAATAAAATACGTTTTACGGAAGCGCAGACTTTGTTGGAATACGGGTTTTCCCAATGTAGTTTATATACGGATACAGCAACTATCACAGAAAAATCAGTTCCTATCATAGGGGCAGTAAAGGAAGAGGCAGCGATTCGTCCTCAGGGTGGATTTACGTATTTAAATACTACGGGAGATGACATTAGCGGGATTACCAAGGAAGTAAAATTGCCGGCGCAGGTGGAGGCACCGGTCCGTACAGGAGAAAAGATGGGAGAAATTGAATATTATCTTAACGGAAATAAGATAGGAAGTGTTGCTCTGATTTATGCAGAAAATGTAGAAAGAGCAACGTATGGTGATTATTTCTTGCTTTCTTTTCGAGCATTTTTACTGTAAATATGGTAAGATAACAAGTGGAATACGAAAAAGCCCTATAGGGTAAGAATGGAGATACTATGCCGGAAGTGATAATAGGTATTGCAATTGGGGTTATTTTATTTTTCATTATTGTAATGATAGTGGATGGTAACCGGTTTGTAGTAAGGGAATACACCATAGAAACAGATAAGATAAATAATGAACAGACAATTGCCGTAATGGCAGATTTGCATAACAGGACTTACGGGAACGATAACGAAACACTTTTGCGTGCGTTGGATAAGATAAAGCCGGATATGGTGCTGGTGGCAGGAGATATGTTGACTGCCAAGCCGGGAAAGAGCTTTGAGACAGCGGCACGGTTTATGGAGAGAACGGCAGAAAAATATCCGGTATATTATGGTCTGGGCAATCATGAATACCGTATGAAGCTATATGAAGAGGATTATGGGGATGCCTTTGAACGCTATACCAACCGCTTAAAGGACGCAGGGATTACCGTATTGGATAATGAAACGGCAGAAGTAGAGGTGCCGGATTGTGCAGGAAATGCAGTGAAAGAAAAAATCCGGATTACGGGAGTGTCTATTGAGCGCAAATACTATAAGCGTTTTAGAAAAACAAAGATGGAAGCAAATTATCTTTTGGAAACCCTGCAGATGCCGGAGACTGGTGTGTATCAGATTTTGATTGCCCATAATCCGGAGTATTTTGAGGAATATGCAGCTTGGGGGGCAGATTTGGTGCTGTCCGGTCATGTTCACGGAGGAATTATGCGTTTGCCGGTTCTTGGTGGAGTGATTTCTCCAAAACTGGTTTTGTTTCCTAAATACGATGGCGGCAGATTTGAAGAGCAGAAGTCAACCATGATTTTGAGCAGAGGTTTGGGAATGCATACATTGCCAATCCGCATTTTCAACCCGGCAGAGTTGGTAATCGTTCATCTTTTGCCTTGCAAATAAAAAAGATTCTTAGTAGAATAAGGATTGTGTCGCAAAGACACCACAGAGACGTAAGAGGACACAGATATGGCATTATCGGTAAAATTAGAGGCGTTCGAAGGACCTCTGGATTTGCTTTTGCATTTGATTGACAAAAACAAAATAGATATATACGATATTCCGATTGTTATGATAACGGAACAGTACATGGAATATATCAAGCAGATGGAAACAGAAGATATGAATGTCATGAGTGAGTTTTTGCTTATGGCGGCTACACTTCTGGATATTAAATGCAAGATGCTTCTGCCAAAGGAAGTGGATGAAGAAGGGGAAGAAGAAGACCCGAGAGCGGAATTGGTTCAGAAGTTATTGGAATATAAGATGTATAAGTATATGTCCTTTGAGTTAAAGGACAGACAGTTTCATGCAGAAAAGAGTATGTACAAGGAGCCGACGATTCCGGAGGAAATACTGCAGCATCAGGAACCATTGGATTATTCGGTTTTGCTGGGAGATATGAATCTTCAGAAGCTGCATAGAATTTTCAAAGAAACAGTAAAGCGTAAAGAAGATAAGGTGGATCCGATTCGAAGTCAGTTTGGCAAAATCGAAAAGGATGAAATCAACCTGGAAGAGAAGACTTCTTACATCGAAGCGTACATAGCAAACAATCAAAAGATGAGTTTTCGGGATCTTTTGGAAAAGCAGAACAGTAAAATGGAAGTTATCGTTACTTTTTTAGTTGTTTTGGAACTCATTAAAACGGGAGTTATCCGGATTGAGCAAAACGATATATTTGACGATATCTTAATTACAAAACTATAAGAGAATGGATAGAAGTATGGAAAGAGAAAGACAAGAAGCGGTAATTGAAGCGGTGTTGTTTACAATGGGAGAATCCGTTTCCGTTCATAAATTGGCAGAGTTAATTGAAGATACTCCTTCTGCCACAAGAAAAATTATTGAAAAGATGCAGGAAGATTTGCAGGCGTCCAACAGAGGCATTTCCATCGTGGAATTTGAGGATGCTTTCCAGATGTGTACAAAGGTGGAAATGTATGAGGATTTGTTAAAGATTGCAAAGACAACCAGAAAGTACACCTTGTCAGATACATTATTAGAAACGTTGTCAATTATTGCATATAAACAGCCGGTTACCAAGCTGGACATCGAAAAAATCCGTGGGGTTAATTGCGACCATGCAGTAAACCGTCTGGTGGAATTTGATTTGGTAAAGGAATTGGGAAGACTGGATGCACCGGGAAGACCGCTGTTATTTGGTACAACGGAACAGTTTTTGAGAAGCTTTGGAGTCAAATCCTTAGAAGAACTTCCGGAGATTAATCCGGTACAGTTGGAGGAGTTCAAGGTACAGGCAGAAGAAGAGGTACAATTAACATTGAATATTTAGGAAATAAGTAAGCCATTTGCGGAGTGTACGCAGATGGCTTTTTTCATAAAAGAATGCATTTTTTCATATCCTATAGATAAGAAAGCATGGGATTAAAGTGAGAGCAAATGAGAATAAGGAAAAAAGCAACTGCATGGATTATGGCAGTATTTATGTGTGCAATATATTTGGGGATTCCGCTTTTGCAGGTGAATGCATATACCTATGCAGTGTCTGCAGAAACAGAGGAGATTGAGGAAATAAAGGAAAATAGTCTGTTCGCAAAATCCGCAGTGCTCATGGATGCGGATTCATACCGGGTTTTATATGGAAAGAATCCGTCAGAACAGATGGCAATGGCCAGTACGACCAAGATTATGACCCTGATTGTCACTTTGGAAGAGGGGGATTTGTCAGAAACGGTTACGGTTTCAAAGAAGGCGGCAAGTATGCCGGATGTCCAGCTGAATATGAAGGAAGGGGAGGAATACCGGCTGGAGGATTTGTTGTATTCTCTGATGTTGGAGTCCCATAATGATTCTGCCGTAGCCATTGCGGAAGCAGTAGGCGGAAGCATGGAAGGCTTTGCAGATATGATGAATAAAAAGGCAAAAGAAATCGGCTGCCAAAATACCTGCTTTATTACTCCAAACGGCTTGGACGCTACAGCGACCATGACGGATGAAGAGGGGAAGGAACGGGAAGTGTTTCATTCTACAACGGCGGAGGATTTAGCGCGGATTATGTCATATTGCATTACCGATTCCCCTTGCAAAGAGCAGTTCCTTAAAATTACCCAAACATCTACTTATACCTTTTCGAACTGTGCAGGAACACGTAATTTTACATGCCAGAATCATAATGCATTTTTAAATATGATGGACGGTGCCATTTCGGGGAAAACCGGCTTTACGGGGAAAGCCGGCTATTGTTATGTGGGTGCGCTGGAACGAGATGGGAAAACCTTTGTGGTTGCACTTTTGGCCTGTGGGTGGCCCAATAACAAAAGTTATAAATGGAAGGATACCAGAATGCTGATGGAATACGGGATAGAGAATTATAAATATGTAGATTTTGAAACGGTTTTGAATGAGGTACCCAAGGCGGGTAAAATTTCCGTGTGGAACGGGCAGACAGAATATATCGGACAAACGGCATTTGCCAATTGGGAACTGGAAGCCTTGGATAAGGGGGAACAATCCGGTCTTTTACTTAGAAAAGATGAAACATTGGAAGTGGATTGGACGGTAGAAGAAAGTATGCAGGCACCGGTGGAAAAAGAACAGATAATCGGAAATGCCGTATGCCGGATAGGGGATGAGATTTTGCTGGAGAAAAAAATATATCTTACCAATTCGGTGGAAGAGATTGATTTTGCGTGGTGTCTTTCCCGGATATGGAATAAATTTTATTCTATCGGTTGACGGAAAAGGTGCAATATATGACAAAACCTGCATAGTATAAAGGAGAATAGTAATTAATTGGAGGAAATATGTCTTTTAACCCTTTTAATGAGAAACCGATACCGATGGATAAATGGTTCATGGACTGGGATAAATTATATCCTTGTTCCTATGATAAAGATAGTACAAATGCTTACACCAAATGCCGGATTGTATTGATGAACGGTACAGAATTTGAAGCACAGTGGTTTTCAAGAAATTTCTCCCGTCACTGTAATGATAATGAGCTTCGCAGGGAATTGGCAATGGTCAGACGGGTGGAGCAGCAACAGCAGAAACGGATTAGTGCATTAAAACCAAAGGATGAGACCATTTTAGAGCATACCATTGCGTATGAACAGCTTGCTGTTGACTTGACTGCAGTATTGGCAAAGCAGGAATCCGATTGTAACGTGAAAAATGCCCTTAACCTTGCTTTGTTGGAAGATTTTGACCATTTGTACCGTTATTCCAATCTCTTGGACTATGAATATGGTATTTGCCCGGAAAAATTAGTGGGCGGATATACGGAAATTACACCGGCAAGACCAACCATATCCGAGCATAGGGACCCACGGGACAGCATCTTCCACCCGATATGCAATAAAGAGGCTGATTTGCTTACCAAGCTGAATGTAGGTATTATTACGGCAGCGGAACAGCAGACCATGAATTACTATATGAATGTGGCTCCGTTCTATTGCAAATCGGATTTAGGAAGACGGTTATATCAGGAAATCGGAATGATTGAGGAAGAACATGTAAGCCAGTATGAAAGCTTGAAAGATCCGAATGCTACATGGCTGGAAGACTGGTTGATGCATGAATATACAGAATGCTATTTGTATTACTCTTGTATGGTAACCGAATGCGACCCTGGAATCCGTGCAATCTGGGAAGAATGTCTGATTCAGGAAATTGCCCATCTTCATACGGTAAAAGAATTGCTGTGGAAGTATGAAAAGAAGGATTGGATGCAGGTAATACCATGCGGAGAATTCCCACAGATTTTGGAACTTCGTCCGAATGTAGAATATGTACGTGATATTATCCGTACCACTACCGGTAATACGCAGAAGGAAGAATGTGTGGTGCCTCTTATGCAGTTATCGTTAAATGACAGATTTTACTGTTATCAGGAAACCGTACACAGTGATGTGTGTAGGGTGGCCAGCCATGCCGTAATCAACAAACGGGTTGGAAGAGAAGGAATGGATTACCGGTTTGAATTGGGAAGAAATCCCCTGGAAGAGTTGCGGGACAGAACCGAGGATAATACCCGGCTGGGAAGGGATGTTGCCCATACGCCGGTTTCGTCCATGGTATGCGGAACTTCCCAGGGATGCTGTAAGTGTGAGATGGAAGAGGATTGCCAAATTGTGACATTTTAATAGCATCCGGCGTTGTTGCATGGTATAATAATGAAAAATCACATGGGTTGGGCAAAGGTTCAACCCATGTGGAAGATAAGATTGGGGATTACATATGATTTCAAAAGCAGAAGCGTTACAGGCACTGAAGAAAATGGGAGTTATGGTAGCGGATGATAACTCTATTGTAACTGTATTGATTCCGGAGGGAATCTCTTTTGAAACAGGGATAAAGGATGTACGCAGCAAGCTTGCCGCAATAGGGTATGACGCCAGTTTCTGTGTAAAACAGACAGGCAAGTCGGTAGTGGACAAGGGAAGTAGAGAACTGCCGGCAGCAGAAGAGGAAGAAGAATTGTTATCGGTGCAGGAAGAGACGGTCAGTGATGAAGAATTAAGCAGTTATATGGCGGTGGATGACGACGGACAGTTTAGTTTGGACTTAGGATTTTAACTCTTGTTTAAATATTAAATTTGATTCGTTTGAGGTGAGAGCAAATTCTTGTGAAAATTGATTTTTTTACAAGAATTTGCTTTTTCTTTACTTGTTTTTATGCTATACTTCATTAAGTGCGAAAAGGTGGGGCTACCACTATGCCCATTTTTCGCAAGAAAAGTTATTCTTTTTTGAATTAATATAAAGATGGAGGGCTTTAAAATGAGTACTACTACACAAGCGAGTCAAAGAATTGGAGCTTTACTCGACGAGAACAGTTTCGTTGAAATCGGCGCGCAGATTACTGCAAGAGCAAC
>JAZSEL010000077.1:0-4434 GCA_045531685.1 Lachnospiraceae bacterium
GGATGTGGACGAAGCCTGTAAAAAGGCAGTGGAAGCAATCGGTCTGTTGTTACAGGAAAAAACAGACGAAGCTATGAATAAATTTAACTAAGAAGGTTTTGCGATAAGGGAGTAACGGGAAATGAACGCAATTTCAAAACCTCTATGGGAATTGGCGGATTTTACCCAGACAAAGGAAGCATTAAATGAAAAAGAAATTTGTGCTTCTGTGTCCGGTTGTACCGATTCCCAGAAAGTACATATGATTCAGGGAATGAGCGATGGTTTTCGTATGAAAATCATTGCTACTTTTAGTGATAAAAGAGTAAAAGAATTGGTAGAGGATTTGCGTTTATATGAGAGGAATGTGTATTCGTATCCGGCCAAGGATTTAATTTTCTATCAGGCAGATATTCACGGGAACCGTCTGATTACGGAAAGAATCCGTACACTCCGCAGGATTGCCGATGGATTGCCTCTTACCATTGTTACCACCTTTGATGCACTTATGAATGTGCAGATTCCTCTTGCGGTATTTACAGAGCATATTTTAAAGATTAAAAAAAGAGGATTGGTATCGGAGTCTGAACTGGCAGCAAAGCTGGTAGAGATGGGATATACCCGTAATTATCAGGTAGAAGAACCGGGGCAGTTTTCCATCCGCGGAGGGATTATTGATGTATTTGATTTGACGGAGGAAAATCCTTATCGTATCGAATTGTGGGGCGATGAGGTGGATTCCATCCGGAGCTTCGATATCTTAAGCCAGCGTTCTATTGAGAATCTGGAGTCTGTATCGGTCTATCCGGCTACGGAAATTATTTTGTCCAAGGAACAGCTGGATAAAGGTCTTAAAAAAATCGAAGGGGATATGAAACGTAATTATGAAGTATTCCGTAAAGAATTTAAGACAGAGGAAGCCCATCGCATTAAAGTACAGTATGAGGAACTGAAAGAGGACTTGACCCAGCTTGGCCGCATGACCAATCTGGAGAGCTATATTGATTATTTCTTTGAAAACAATGTCTCCTTTTTGGAACTATTTCCAAGGGATAAGACATTACTTGTTCTGGATGAGCCGGCAAGAATTTTGGAGCATGCGAATGCTGTGGAAATGGAATTTAGAGAGAGCATGAGCAATCGTATCGCCAAGGGATTTTTACTTCCGGGACAGATGAAAGTATTCATGGGAGTAAATGTAACGGCGGCATTGCTTGCAGGAAGAAGAGTGCTGACAATTTCCACCATGGAAGACAAGGGCAATCTGGTAAAGCCGGATGTGAAGATGCAGGTAAATGTAAGGGGAGTTGCCCCGTATCGCAATAGTTTCGAACTTTTAACCAAGGATTTGCTTCAATACAAAAAGAACAAATATCGTGTGATTTTATTGTCAGGTTCCAGAACCCGTGCCAAACGTCTGGCACAGGATTTGAGAGACAATCAAATTACGGCTGTATATACAGAGGACCCATTCCGTGAAGCCAAGGAAGGGGAGACGTTGGTATTATACGGGCATGTGGCTAAGGGCTTTGAATATCCTCTTCTTAAATTTGTTGTCATTTCCGAAAGTGACATTTTCGGTGTGGAAAAGAAAAAAAAGAAACCGAAAAAGAAATATAGCGGACAGAGAATTAAGGACTTTAATGAGTTAAGAATCGGAGACTATGTGGTTCATGAGACCCATGGTCTGGGTATTTACCGCGGAATAGAAAAAATAGAAGTAGAGCGGGTTGTAAAAGATTATATAAAAATTGAGTACCGGGATGGGGGCAATTTGTATGTGCCGGCAACCGGACTTGATTTGATCCAGAAATATGCATCGGCGGATGCAAAAAAACCGAAACTGAATAAACTTGGTTCAAAAGAATGGACAACAACGAAGAAAAAAGTCCGTAGTGCAGTATCGGAAGTTGCAAAGGACTTGGTGGAATTGTATGCCCTAAGAAGTCAGAGTGCAGGTTTTTGCTATGGAAAAGATACGGTATGGCAGAAGGAATTTGAAGAGATGTTTCCGTATGAGGAGACGGATGATCAGTTGGCAGCCATTGCGGATACCAAGATGGATATGGAAAGCAGTAAGATTATGGACCGATTAATCTGCGGAGATGTGGGATACGGTAAGACAGAGATTGCTATCCGTGCTGCTTTTAAAGCAGTATCCGAGTCCAAACAGGTGGCATTTTTAGTGCCGACTACGATTCTGGCACAGCAACATTACCAGACATTTGTCCAGCGAATGAAGGATTTTCCGATTCGAATTGATATGCTGTCTCGCTTCCGTACACCGGCAGAACAGAAAAAGAGTCTGGAGGACTTAAAAAAAGGGTATGTGGATATTATTATCGGGACGCACAGGCTTCTATCTGCGGATGTGAATTTCCATGATTTGGGCCTTTTGGTGGTGGATGAAGAACAGCGTTTTGGTGTTACCCACAAAGAAAAGATTAAGAAGATGAAGGAAAACGTGGATGTTCTGACTTTGTCAGCCACACCGATACCGAGAACTCTTCATATGTCTCTTGTGGGAATAAGGGACATGAGTGTACTTGAGGAAGCACCAAATGAAAGACTTCCTATCCAGACGTATGTAATGGAATATAATGAAGAACTTGTAAGAGAGGCAATTGTCAGAGAACTTTCCAGAGACGGTCAGGTATACTATGTATATAACCGTGTGAATAATATTGCAGACATTACAGCGCGTATTCAGGAATTGGTTCCGGAAGCCAATGTGGCATTTGCCCATGGGCAGATGAAGGAAAGTGAGCTGGAGCACATTATGTATGATTTTATTAATCATGAAATTGATGTGCTGGTATCCACAACGATTATTGAGACGGGACTGGATATTTCCAATGTAAATACGATTATTATTCATGATTCCGACCAACTGGGATTGTCCCAGTTATACCAGCTTCGTGGACGTGTTGGGCGTTCCAACCGTACTTCCTATGCGTTTTTAATGTATAAACGGGATAAGATGTTAAAGGAAGTGGCAGAGAAACGCTTGGAAGCCATCCGTGAGTTTACGGATTTGGGCAGTGGATTTAAGATTGCCATGCGTGATTTGGAGATTCGCGGTGCGGGTAATCTTCTTGGGCAAAAGCAGCACGGTCATATGGAATCGGTAGGTTATGAGCTGTATTGCAAGATGTTAAACGAGGCAGTTAAAAATCTGAAAGGACTCCCTACGGAGCTGGAAGATTTTAACACACTTGTAGACTTAGACGTGAATGCATATATTCCGGCTGAGTATATTATGAACGAAGTGCAGAAGCTGGATATTTATAAGCGTATTGCGGGAATTGAAAATAAGCAGGAGAGCGACGATATGAAGGAGGAACTGCAGGATAGATTTGGTGTGGTTCCAAAATCGGTCGAAAATCTGTTGCGCATTTCCCTAATCCGTGTGGCAGCCCACAAGCTATATGTAACAGAGTGTAAGGGTAAGCATGAGCAAATCCGCATGCAGCTACGTCCGGATGCTAAGCTTAGAGTGGAGGGGATTCCGGAATTTCTGGCACTTCACGGCAAAAAGTTCAAATTTGTGCCGGGTAAGAATCCATGTTTTGTATACCGGTATAAGAAAATTGGCATGGTGGAAAAAGACGAGGAACAACTTCTGGAACTGACGGAAAGTTTGCTTTCCGATATGGAAAAGTGCCTTGCGTATTCGGAAGAAGAGAAGGGCGAATAAAGATACAAAATAGTAAAAGCCAAAGGAGAAAAAAGATGGCAAAACCGGGTATTATTTTTGATATGGACGGAACATTATGGGATTCAGCAGAGGGGGTTGCCCTTTCCTGGACGGAAATCGTTCATAAAGAGTACGACAAAGAGAGAGTAATCACAACAGAAGATATTCAGGGTGTTATGGGTAGAACCATGGATAAAATTGCAGATGCCCTATTTCCGGAACTTTCCAAGGAAGACAGAATGAGCCTGCTTAGAAAGTGTTGTGATTATGAAAATGAGTATCTTCGCATTCATGGCGGCAATTTATTTCCTGAATTGGAAGAAACGTTAAAGGCATTACAGAACGAGTATGATTTATACATCGTAAGTAATTGTCAAGCAGGCTATATTGAAGCCTTTTTGGAGCATTACGGATTTGGACATTATTTCAAAGACATAGAGTGCTACGGGAATAATGATTTGCCAAAGAGTGAGAATATCAAATTGATTGTGAAGCGTAACGGGCTTCACAAAGCAGTATATGTGGGTGATATTCAAGGGGACTATGACGCAACTATGGCAGCAGGTCTTCCGTTCATTCATGCGGCATATGGATTTGGAACCATTAACTGTGAAGTACCAAAGATTACCTGCTTTAAAGACCTGCTTAGGGTGGCAAAAGAGGTTCTTTAGTGCAAAGTACTGAATTTTGTACAGATAATCTGTAAAAATAAACCAATTAGGGTTTGTCAAGCGTTTGTTTGTGCGTTATAATGAGGG
>JAZSEL010000154.1:0-6124 GCA_045531685.1 Lachnospiraceae bacterium
CACTCTGCCTGTGCTTCCACGGAAAGTGGAAGATGAACCGCCATCTGGTCACCGTCGAAGTCGGCGTTGAACGCTGTACATACGAGTGGGTGAAGCTTAATCGCTTTACCTTCAACCAAAATCGGTTCGAATGCCTGGATACCCAGACGGTGAAGTGTAGGAGCACGGTTAAGCATAACCGGATGTTCTTTGATTACTTCTTCCAAAACATCCCATACGCTTGCATCCAAACGCTCTACTAACTTCTTAGCATTCTTGATATTCTGAGAAATTCCTCGGAATACTAATTCTTTCATAACGAATGGCTTAAATAATTCGATAGCCATTTCCTTTGGAAGACCACACTGATAAATCTTGAGTTCCGGTCCAACTACGATAACGGAACGTCCTGAATAGTCAACACGCTTACCAAGTAAGTTCTGACGGAAACGTCCACCCTTACCTTTTAACATATCAGAAAGAGACTTAAGGGCTCTGTTACCAGGTCCTGTAACAGGTCTTCCCCTTCTGCCGTTATCAATTAATGCGTCAACCGCTTCCTGAAGCATTCTCTTTTCGTTACGAACGATAATATCAGGTGCTCCAAGTTCGAGTAATCTCTTTAAACGATTGTTACGGTTGATAATTCTTCTATATAAGTCATTCAAGTCAGATGTTGCAAAACGGCCACCATCTAACTGAACCATTGGACGTAAATCCGGAGGAATAACAGGAACAACATCCATAATCATCCAAGACGGATCATTTCCTGATTCCTTAAATGCTTCGATTACTTCTAATCTCTTAATAATCTTAGCTCTCTTCTGACCTGTAGAATCTTTAAGTCCTGCTTTTAATTCTACGGATTCTGTTTCCAAATCGATTGCCTGAAGCAATTCTTTGATTGCTTCCGCACCCATTCCTACACGGAACTTGTTACCCCAGGTTTCTCTTGCATCGCTGTATTCCTTTTCAGAAAGAATCTGCTTATACTGCAAGTCTGTCTCGCCCTGGTCTAATACAATATAGGAAGCAAAGTATAATACTTTTTCCAAAACTCTTGGTGATAAATCAAGGATTAATCCCATTCTGGAAGGGATTCCCTTGAAGTACCAGATATGGGATACCGGTGCTGCAAGTTCGATATGTCCCATACGCTCTCTACGTACGTTAGACTTTGTAACTTCTACACCCCATCTGTCACAGATAACATCCTTATATCTGATTTTCTTATATTTACCACAATGACATTCCCAGTCTTTGCTCGGTCCGAAGATTTTCTCACAGAAAAGACCTTCTTTTTCAGGCTTTAATGTTCTATAGTTAATCGTCTCAGGCTTTGTAACTTCACCACGGGACCATTCCCTGATTTTCTCCGGTGATGCTAATCCAATCTTGATTGCATCAAATGTCATTGGCTGATATGCTTCTTGCTTAATTTCTGACATTTTTGGCACTCCTTCCAACTCTGCTGATTCAGACCCGAAGCAGCAAGGCTGCTTCGAATCGTCTTATATTACTGATGTCTTATTCGTCTAAAGAATCACCGTAATCATCTGCTTCATCCAGCACGAAATCTTCATCTGCAAAATCATCTTCTTCATCTGCACTTACTAATTCGCCGCTTTCTGCATCAAATTCCTGTTTCTGATAACCATGTGCTCCGAAGGATTCGTTGTCATAGTTATAGTTACGTGAATCATGATCTAAATCAAAACGGTAATCGGAATCAGTATAATCAACAGATTCCATAATCTCTACTTCTGTATGGTCTTCACGAAGTACTCTTACATCAAGACCAAGAGACTGTAATTCTTTTAACAATACCTTGAATGATTCCGGAATACCGGATTCAGGAATATTGTCACCCTTAATAATTGCTTCATAAGTCTTAACACGGCCGACAACATCATCGGACTTAACGGTTAAGATTTCCTGGAGTGTATAGGATGCACCGTAAGCTTCCAGTGCCCAAACTTCCATTTCACCGAAACGCTGTCCACCGAACTGGGCTTTACCACCAAGTGGCTGCTGGGTTACTAAGGAGTAAGGACCGGTTGAACGGGCGTGAATCTTATCATCTACTAAATGATGAAGCTTCAAGTAGTGCATGTGTCCAATGGTAACCGGACCATCGAAATATTCACCTGTACGTCCGTCACGAAGTCTTACTTTACCGTCTCTTGAAAGAGGTACACCCTTCCAAAGCTTTCTGTGTTCTCTATTGTCATAGAGGTACTGTAAAACATCCGGGTGAAGTTCTTCTTTGTACTTAGCTTCGAACTCTTCCCATTCTGTATTAACATAGTCATTTGCCAAGTCAAGAGTATCCATGATATCTTTTTCGTTTGCACCATCAAATACCGGTGTTGCAACGTTAAATCCAAGAGCCTTAGCAGCTAAGGAAAGATGGATTTCAAGCACCTGACCGATATTCATACGGGAAGGTACACCCAATGGGTTAAGCACGATATCAAGCGGACGTCCGTTTGGTAAGTATGGCATATCTTCTACCGGTAATACGCGGGAAACAACACCCTTGTTACCATGACGGCCGGCCATCTTATCACCAACAGAAATCTTTCTCTTCTGTGCAATATAAATACGAACTGCCTGATTAACACCAGGAGATAATTCGTCACCGTTTTCTCTTGTGAATACCTTAGCATCAACTACGATACCATATTCACCATGAGGTACTTTTAAGGAAGTATCTCTTACTTCTCTTGCTTTTTCACCGAAAATAGCACGGAGTAATCTTTCTTCCGCTGTCAGTTCTGTTTCTCCCTTAGGAGTAACCTTACCAACTAAGATGTCACCTGCACGGACCTCAGCACCGATACGGATAATTCCGCGGTCATCCAAATCCTTAAGTGCATCTTCACCAACACCAGGAACGTCTCTTGTGATTTCTTCCGGTCCTAATTTGGTGTCTCTTGCTTCTGCTTCATATTCTTCAATATGAACTGATGTATATACATCGTCCTGTACCAATCTTTCGCTAAGCAGCAGACGTTCTTCGTAGTTGTAACCTTCCCAGGTCATGAAACCGATAAGCGGGTTCTTACCAAGTGCCAATTCACCTTCGCTTGTGGAAGGACCGTCTGCGATAACCTGTCCTGCTGCAATGCGGTCGCCCTTAAATACGATAGGCTTCTGGTTGTAACAGTTAGACTGGTTACTTCTTGCAAACTTAGTCAGATGATAGGTCATCTTTTCCCCATCATCACATGTTACACGGATTTCATTAGAAGATACGAAATCAACGGTTCCGTTCTTCTTAGCAACAACAGTAACACCGGAGTCTACTGCTGCTTTTACTTCCATACCTGTACCAACAACAGGAGCTTCTGTTGTAAGAAGCGGCACTGCCTGACGCTGCATGTTGGAACCCATGAGGGCACGGTTCGCATCGTCGTTTTCAAGGAATGGAATGAGGGCTGTAGCAACGGAGAATACCATCTTAGGTGATACGTCCATGTAATCGAACATAGCCTTTGGATATTCCTGTGTTTCTTCACGGTAACGACCGGATACGGAGTTACGTACAAAGTAACCGTTTTCATCCAATGCTTCGTTCGCCTGTGCTACATGATAATTATCCTCTTCGTCAGCTGTCATATAAACAACTTCTTCTGTTACACGAGGATTCATTGGGTCTGACTTATCAATCTTACGATAAGGAGCCTCAACAAAACCATATTCATTAATTCTTGCGTAAGTAGCAACAGAGTTAATCAAACGGATGTTTGGACCTTCCGGTGTTTCGATAGGTCACATTCTACCATAGTGAGAATAGTGTACGTCTCGAACCTCGAATCCGGCACGGTCTCTGGAAAGACCACCAGGACCTAATGCAGAAAGACGTCTCTTATGTGTCAACTCACCGAGTGGGTTGTTCTGGTCCATAAACTGTGACAACTGTGAAGAACCAAAGAATTCTTTTACAGCAGCCTGAACCGGCTTAATATTAATAAGAGACTGTGGTGTTACATCTTCTGTATCATGTGTTGTCATTCTTTCACGGACAACTCTCTCTAAACGGGATAAACCAATACGATACTGATTCTGTAATAATTCACCTACGGCACGGATACGTCTGTTACCCAAGTGGTCGATATCATCATCATGACCAATGCCGTACTCTAAATGAATGTTATAGTTAATAGAAGCTAAAATGTCTTCTTTGGTAATATGCTTTGGAATTAATTCATGGATATTACGGCTGATAGATTCTGCCAATTCCTCTGCATTATTACCATGCTCTTCTAAAATCTGGGCAAGAACAGGATAGTAAACCAACTCTGTAACGCCTAATTCCTTAGGATCGCATTCTACAAAGTTAGTGATATCAACCATCATATTAGAAAGAACTTTTACATTTCTTTCTTCTGTCTGAATCCACACAAAAGGAACAGCTGCGTTCTGGATCTCATCTGCAAGTTCAGGAGTAACCTTAGTACCCTGTGCAGCCAAAACTTCACCTGTTGTCATATCTACTACGTCTTCCGCAAGAATCTGATTGCGGATACGGTTTCTGAGCATAAGCTTCTTGTTAAACTTATATCTACCAACCTTAGCAAGGTCATAACGTCTGGAATCAAAGAACATAGCTGTAATTAAGCTTTCTGCACTTTCCACGCTAAGAGGCTCGCCCGGACGGATTTTTTTGTATAACTCTAAAAGACCTTCCTGATAATTAGTAGAAACGTCTTTTGAAAAGCTTGCTTCAATCTTTGGTTCATCACCAAAAAGTTCCCGGATTTCGTCGTTGGTACCTACACCAAGCGCACGAATGAGAACTGTAATCGGAACTTTTCTTGTTCTATCTACACGAACGTAGAATACGTCATTGGAATCTGTCTCGTACTCTAACCATGCACCACGGTTAGGAATAACGGTACAGGAGAACAATCTCTTACCGATTTTATCATGGGAAATACCATAATAAATACCCGGAGAACGTACCAACTGGCTAACGATAACACGTTCAGCACCATTGATAACGAAAGTACCGGTCTCTGTCATAAGCGGAAGGTCGCCCATGAAAATCTCATGTTCGCTGATGTCTTCCGTTTCCTTATTATAGAGGCGGACCTTTACCTTTAAAGGAGCTGCATAAGTTGCATCTCTCTCTTTGCACTTCTCAATAGAATACTTTACATCTTTTTCACACAACTCGAAGTCAACAAACTCAAGGCTGAGATGACCACTGTAGTCTGCGATTGGAGAAATATCCGCAAATACTTCCTTTAATCCTACTTCCAGAAACCATTTATAGGAATCCTTCTGAACCTCGATTAAGTTGGGCATCTCCAATACTTCTTTTTGTCGTGAATAACTCATACGCATCTTTTTGCTGTTCGCAGAAGGTCGTATTCTGTTCTTTTCCATTGACATTTCACCCCGTTCTTATATTTTTTAATGCATAAATACGCATACCACACCACAATAGTGCATCATCCATGATACTACAATTCAACATTTATTGTCAAGGGTGGATTTTGCAAATTTTTCCACATATATAATTGCAGGAAGTGGGATGGATGGTCCACGTACGACACGCTTTCGCTCCTCTTATAACGCAGCGGTACTAGACTCGAAAAAACCTCGTCAAGTACCGGCGTTAACAAAGGGTCGTGTGTGGAACATCCATCCCGCTTCCTGCACCCAAATATCTGAAAAAATCCAAAATCCACCCTTGATAATGAAACAGACCTGTGGAATCCCACAGGTCTGTAGTAAGTTCTTATTAACTTTAGCGTTTGATTACTTAAGAGTAACTTTAGCGCCTTCAGCTTCTAATTTAGCCTTGATATCTTCAGCTTCTGCCTTAGATGCAGCTTCTTTTAATACCTTAGGAGCTCCGTCTACTAAGTCTTTAGCTTCTTTTAAACCAAGTCCTGTAGCTTCACGAACTACTTTGATAACCTTAACTTTGTTTGGTCCAACTTCTGTTAATTCTACGTCGAACTCATCTTTTTCTTCTGCTTCAGCACCTGCTGCTGGGCCTGCTGCTGCAACTACAACGCCTGCTGCTGCAGATACGCCGAATTCTTCTTCACAAGCTTTTACTAAATCGTTTAATTCTAATACTGTTAACTCTTTGATAGCATCAATGATTTCTGCTGTTGTTAATTTTGCC
>JAZSEL010000080.1:0-40748 GCA_045531685.1 Lachnospiraceae bacterium
AATGGAGCTGTTTGGATTAAGTGCAATTAAGTATGCCAATACAGCTATTACAACTACTGTAATACGGCTTACAATCATTGTCTTCTTATCATCTGATTTTTTACCGAGCACGCCCTGGTAAATATCTTCCGCAACGCTGGATGCACTAACCAAAAGCTGTGAATCTGCTGTAGACATAATCGCTGCAAGAACACCGCAAAGGAAGATACCGCCAACGATAGGAAGATTAATATCTACTGTGAAAATCTTAATAATCATCTCAATAAATACATTTTCTTCTGCACCGTCTGTTAATAATGTCGGATGTAAATATGCACGGCCAACTACACCGATGATTACCGCAAACAATAATGATAATGCTACCCAAACAATAGCGATTGCTTTGGATTTATTTAATTCTTTTTCATCCTTAACTGCCATGAAACGGACTAAAATATGAGGCATACCCATATATCCAAGTCCCCATGCAAGCTGGGAAATAATCTCGATTACACTAAACTTACCTGTACTTCCACTTGCGAATACATTCATAAACGTTGCACTGTCAACACCGGTTGCTGTCAATGTAGAATCAACATCTCCGCCAAGAAATGCAAATGCAAGAATCGGAACTGCAAGTAATGCAATAAGCATCAAAGAACCCTGTACGAAGTCTGTGGCGCACACTGCCCAGAAACCACCCATGAATGTATATACAAGAATAACTACTGCACCGATTGTTAATGCAATCTTATAATCAATACCAAAAATTGAATTGAAAAGCTTACCTCCTGCTGCCAATGCTGACGCGGTATATACTAAGAAGAAAATAACAATAGTAACAGAAGAAACTCCTAAAAGCACCTTCTTTTCATCACGGAAACGGTTTTCAAAAAACATTGGTAAGGTTAATGAATTATTGGCACGGATGGTATATCTTCTCAATCTCTTTGAAATGAATAACCAGTTACATACCGTACCGATAAACAAACCAACTGCTATCCAACACTGACCGGTACCGAGAGCATATACAGAACCCGGAAGTCCCATCAATAACCAACCACTCATATCGGAAGCCTGCGCGGAAAGAGCCGCAACAAACGCACCTAAATTTCTACCTCCAAGGAAATAGTCTTCTGAATTGGTATTCTTTTTTGCAAAAACAGCTCCCATTACTACCATCAATAATAAATAGAGGGCAAATGCCAAAAGAATCCATCCCATTGAATCACTCATAATGTCTCCTCTCCTCCCACCATAAGATGGGCTTTTTCTCTTTTGCCTTATGTATTGTTCATTAATACAAATTTGTCTTTGATTATAATATAGGAAGAAACGCAAGTCAACACTTAGTTGTTGTACAATTGTAATGCGTTACTATATTAAAGCATTGCGCCGATTTTTATTGACATCTTCCGTATTTATGATATGCTTTTAGATAGTATAAACACATACTCTGGAGAGTCCTTACTAAAGGTAAGGCGCCGAAGGTGTACAGCTTACTATGTAAGCCTATCTCTCAGGCAAAAGGACAGAGCATAGCATATGCGCGTTCTACTCTTTAGGGGCTGATGATTATTCATTAGCTCTTTTTTATGTGTCAAAACATTAAATGCCATAGAGCAGAAGGAGAAAGAACTATGTTTGAAAGTTTCAACAATCTTTTGGTTGCAATTGATGATTTTGTATGGGGCGTTCCTCTCATCGTTTTAATTCTTGCAACCGGTATCTTTTTAACCGTACGTTTACGCGGATTACAGTTTCACAAATTAATCTTAGCGTTCAAGTACATGTTCAAAAATGAAAGCGATGGTAAAGAAGGTGAAGTATCCAGCTTTGCAGCATTATGTACTTCCTTATCCGCAACAATCGGTACCGGTAATATCGTTGGTGTTGCCACAGCCGTTGTAGCCGGTGGTGCCGGAGCCTTATTCTGGATGTGGGTTGCTGCCATTGTTGGTATCGCAACAAAATATGCGGAATGTATGTTAGCTTGTAAATACCGTGAAGTAGCAGAAGACGGTCATATCGTTGGCGGACCATTCCTCTACATCGAAAAAGGAATGGGTTCCAATTGGAAATGGCTTGCTAAGTTATTTGCCATCTTCGGAGTATTAGCCGGTCTTCTTGGTATCGGTACCTTCACACAGATTAATGGTATCACAAGTGCAGTTAACAATTTCTTTGATCCTACTAACGCTTGGAGCGTTACTATATTGGGTATGAACTATTCATGGACAGTAGTTATTGCCGGTTTACTTTTAACAATCTTTACTGCATTAGTTGTAATCGGTGGATTAAAGAGAATCTCTAAGGTTTCTGAAATCGTTGTTCCATTTATGGCAATCATATATATCATTGCAGCATTAATTATTTTAATTACACATATTACAGCAATCCCTGCAGCATTTGTAGAAATCGTACAGAGTGCATTTGGTCTTAGAGCTATGGCAGGTGGTGCACTTGGTGCTATGATGGTAGCTATGCAGAAGGGTATTGCAAGAGGTATCTTCTCTAACGAAGCAGGTCTTGGTAGTGCTCCAATCGCTGCTTGTACTGCTACCGTTGATGATCCGGTTAAGCAGGGTCTTGTATCTATGTTAGGTACATTCATTGATACCATCATCGTATGTACCATGACAGGTTTATCAATCATCCTTACCGGTTCTCATACATACGCTATTGAAAATGGGTTAGAAGGTGTTGCCGTTACATCAAGAGCCTTTGAGCAGGGTCTTCCGTTCCCTACTCAAGTATCTGCATTCATCCTTATGATTTGTTTGGTATTCTTCGCATTTACAACCATCCTTGGTTGGGATTACTACTCCGAAAAATGTCTGGAATACTTATTCAAGGGTAATATGAAGGTGGTTCAGGGTTACCGTTGGTTATACATCTTAGCAGTATTCATCGGTCCTTTCATGACAGTAAGTGCTGTATGGACCATTGCCGATATCTTCAATGGTTTGATGGCGATTCCAAACTTAATTGCCTTGATTGCATTAAGTGGTGTATGTGCTGCTGAAACCAAGAAATATTTTGATAAGATGAAAAAATAGTAATCTGTCATAAAAAAGTGCTTTGCTTATACAGCAATTTTAAAACGGTATGCATACCTTGTGCATACCGTTTTTTTATAGCTGTCCGCTTTCTGAAATTATTTTTATCCGAACAAATAATTCGCTCATTTACATATGTTTAAAGTAAGATATAATAAAAGTAAAATATATCATTCGAAGAAATTATTCCATTGAAAGGATTGTAAGACATGGCAGTAAAAAATATGACGCAGGAAGAAAAAGTGACTTACATGACTACTAAAGCAGTTCCGCCTTTAATATGCGAAATGGCAGTACCAACGATTATCAGCATGTTGGTAACCGCATTTTATAATATGGCGGACACTTTCTTTGTTGGAAAATTAAACACCCAATCCACTGCCGCAGTAGGCATCGTATTTACGGTCATGGCTCTGATTCAAGCCTTTGGCTTCTTCTACGGTCAGGGAAGCGGCAATTATATCTCCAGAAAATTGGGGGCGCGGGAATATGAGGATGCGGCAATCATGGCATCTACCGGATTCTTTATGTCCATATTCACAGGAATTGTAATTGCCATATTAGGGTTACTCTTTCTGGAACCCCTGTCATTGTTCCTTGGCTCTACGGAAACCATTCTTCCATATACCAAGGCATACCTTCGGATTATATTGCTGGGTGCCCCGTTTATCATGTCTTCCTTTGTCCTGAATAATCAGCTCAGATTCCAGGGAAGTGCTTCCTATGCTATGGTGGGTATTGTATCCGGTGCCATCGTTAATGTCATACTGGACCCGATTTTCATCTTTCTATTTGAAATGGGTGTAGCCGGTGCCGCACTTGCCACCCTTATCAGTCAGATTGTCAGTTTCATTCTATTGTGTATCGGAAGCTTCAAAGGTGGCAATATAAGGATTTCATTTAAAAACTTCCATCCTAAGCTCTCTCTTCTATGGGAAATGGGAAGAGGCGGTTTTCCATCCTTATGCCGGCAGGGACTTGCCAGTATTTCCGGGATGTTGATGAATCATGCTGCCGGTACCTACGGCGGATTGTATGGAGATGCAGCAATTGCCGCAATGTCCATTGTTACACGCGTGTCCATGTTTGCCAACTCTGCCCTGATCGGATTCGGGCAGGGATTCCAACCGGTATGCGGTATGAATTACGGTGCCAAAAAATATGCAAGAGTACGGGAAGGCTTTTGGTTCTGTGTAAAATACTCCTTTGTTTTCCTTACCGTGATATCAGCTTTGGGATTTCTATTTGCCCAACCCATTATTTCTGTCTTCAGAAGCGATGTCGATGTTATCCGTATCGGAACTCTGGCTCTTCGGTTGCACTGTCTCACCTTCCCATTAATGGCATGGATTGTCATGTGTAATATGATGCTGCAGTCCATGGGCCGGGCTGGAAAGGCTTCTCTTATTTCAGCAGCCAGACAGGGAGTATTCTTTATTCCTTTCCTTTTTATCCTAACCCACTTCTTGGGTTTGTTGGGTGTGCAGGCATGCCAGCCGGTATCCGATTTGTGTGCCTTAGCCTTGGCTGTTCCGCTTGGCATCACGGAATTAAAACAAATGAAAGCACTGGAAAAAGAAATAGAAATAAACTAATATATAAATGTACGAATTATTTTTACAAGGAGAACCTATACTATGTTTGAACGAATCGATTATGTAGTCGGAAGAATTGACGGAGATTATGCATACCTGAATCAGCTTGCCAATCCGGATGCCGAAGAAAAATGTGTGGCAAGAGCACTCCTTCCTGACAGCATCAATGTTGGAACCAAACTTGCCTATGAAATGATGCAGTATGAAATCATAGAATAAAACAGTATATACAAACCATTCGTGGAATAGAAAGCCGGCTTTGCGGTCTTTCTACGGAAACAAACAAAAGGGACATCCATCCAGGCATGTCCCTTTCCTATTCTTACTAATTTTCTTTTAATCGCACATTTTTGCATTTCAAAATTTATGCAGTAAAATCAATTCTGGTTCCGGCCGTCTCTACGGTTGTTTCTTCCACAATACTCCAATCCACCGCTTTAATTTTTTCAAGAAGTTCTTCTACCGTATCCGCCTGAATAAAGAGTTTTTTACTTCTATCCGGACCGGTCCACAGTTTTTCCTTACTTTCTGCCTGCTCTTCTATCCGTTTTTCTTCCAGAGCTTCTTTTTCTTCAGCTCTTTCCTGTTTGCGTGCCTCTTTTGCATTCTGAATGCGTTCTCTTTGCTTTTCACTCATCTGCTCCAGCTTCGCAAAGAACTTCATGGTTCCGTCTGCTTCAATGGATACTCCCAGATGTGTTACTTCTTCTCCGGATTCCTCCAGTTTCTCTTTCATATCTGTAAGCTGGCCTACTGAAGATTCAATTAAGCCCATGTATTTGGCCTTTACTTCTTCATCTGCAGCCATCTGCTCCAATATTTCCGGTTCAATCAGTACACTATACTCTTTGGTCCCTCTGGCAAGCAACGCAGATGCTTCTTCCTCTGTTTCATAATCTGCAATAATGAAATCCATATTGCCATACTTTTTCTGCAATTCTTTAAGAAGTTCCTTCGCCCTGTCGCTTAAGGCTACTTTTTCTTTCCCCGAAGCCTTTTCCGTCTCTTTAACTTTATCCGTAGTTTCTGTATTGGAAATATCTTCCTTTTTCCAACTCTTTACGGATTCCGCATACGATTTCCGGTATGCACTGTATGCTCCAATTTTGTCCATATATCCGCCCTCCTTAGCTTTCCTTTGGTAAATCCATTTACTCTTATTCTGTTTTTCGGCTATTTAAGGCAAATAGTTTAGGCGAAAGAACCTATTTTTTATTCTTTCGCCTAATCACACATTAAAATATAGAAAGGATTATTCCGTTTCTTCCATAAAATATATTCGGGAGTCAAAATCCTGGAATGTACGGACTTCTTTATTAAATCCGGTTCCGCCAAATGCCTGTCTTAATTTGACACCGTGATTCATAAGCATGTCTCCGTACGCATAAGTATCTTCCACTTCTCCGTCCAGTTTAACAAATTTGGCAATCACATTATGCAATAAAGAATCCTGCTTAATATGAATCGGGGAAATCATATTTACCAAATCCCCAAAATCCTTTAAATTGAATTTGCGATAATAATTGGTGAAATGATACCACTTATTATCATCAAGTCCCTTAGCCCTGTAATAATCATAGTGCACGTTTGGCATACATAGATTCTGCATAATAAAGCCAACTGCCCTGGACTTATCCTTGGAAACACAAGTCCATTCCGTAATTCTTCCGGCAGAGTAATCCAGAACCTTGGATGTATCCCTTGTTCTTCCGCGATAGAAACGCCCGGTCTGCAATATCTCACGCCATTTTTTATACAAGGCAATCTGCCCCTTAATCGCATCTCTCTCTTCCTGTTTCATATCACAGAGATTGCATTCATATCCAAGTACACCAAAGGCTGCCACATGGAATCTGGTCTCTAATGGTGTCACGCGCAAGGTCTGATGATTTGGACACGCTGATACATGGGCACTTACCACAGACATAGGATAACCATAACTGTATCCGGTCTGAATCTCACATCTTTGTACTCCATCCGTATCGTCACTTGCCCATATCTGCGGGAAGTAACATAATATTCCCAGGTCAAAACGATTGCCTCCTGCACTGCAGCCTTCAAATAATATCTTCGGAAAACGTTTTGTCAATTCTTTCATACAACGGTATAACCCCATCTGATACCGGTGCATTACTTCTCCCTGTTGCCCAACGGATAATGCGGAAGAATAATAATCACTGAAGATACGGTTCATATCCCATTTTACGTAAGCGATGTTGGCAGACGAGAAAACTTCCGTCATTTTTTCAATGATGAAATCCTGCACATCCACTCTTGTCAAATCCAAAATCCGCTGGTTACGTCCCTCTGCATGCGGTTTGTCCGGAATCTGCATTACCCAGTCAGGATGAGCTTCATACAGCTTACTGTTTACATTAATCATTTCCGGCTCTACCCAGATACCGAAATCCAGTCCCAGCTCATTCACCTTTTTACATAATCCGCCCACGCCATTTGGCAATTTTTTTAAGTTTACATCCCAATCTCCTAAAGAGGAGGTATCATCGTTACGCTCCCCAAACCATCCGTCATCCATAACAAAGAGCTCTATTCCGGCTTCTTTTCCTGCTTTGGCTAGCTTAAGGAGTCTATGTTCATTGATATCAAAATACGAAGCTTCCCAACTGTTTAACAGTATCGGTCTTACTTTGTATTTCCACTCGCCTCTTACAATGTGCTCACGTACGAATTCATGCATATGACCACTCAGACCATTAAATCCCTCGTGGGAATATGTCATAACCGCTTCCGGCGCTTCAAAAGTTTCTCCCGGTCCCACAATAAAGCAGAAACTCTGTGGATTAATACCACTTACAAAACGGGTCTTTCCATATCCGTTTACTTCTGCTGCCTCATAATGATTTCCGCTGTAAATCAGATTAAAGCCATAACAATCACCAAAATCTTCGTCCGTATTTTCTTTACTCAGCATAACAAAAGGATTGGCCCTGTTAGAACTTGTCCCTGTATATGAGGCATTAACTACCTTGTTACTTCTGACAGGAATGCGATGCATTCCCATCTCCCTTGCCCAGGAACCGGTAAACGTAGTCATATCATACTCTGCTGTGGCAAAATCCAGCTGCAGACTCATCAAACGGGTTAACCGCACCTCTTCTTTGCTTTCATTGATTAGTTTTACACATCTTGTAATCACATCACATGCTTCGTATACATAGTAATGTAATTCCAGCATCAGTCCATACTGTTTATCTTTTAACAAAAGACACAAATGGTCCACTTCTTTTGTTTCATCGTAGGAGCCCGGAAGAGTCATAAATTCTTCCTTTCCTTTTGAAACCATAAAAGAATCAAATAAGAAGTCACAAGTCATACTTCCGTCAGCATGAACCATTTCAATGAAAGGTTCCCTAATATCTCCTTTTCCCAATGCTGACATTTCCAGACACATATCTTCCAATGAAAATGAAGTATGCTCTTTATCGTATGCCAAAGAATTACCCGGTGCAAAAGCATGCTTTTCTGTCATAGCTTCAAAGCCTGCTTTTACAGCGCATGCACCATCTTCGGATACTATGTCTTTTGGCATGCGTATCTTCTTTCCATAATACAAATGCTCCACATGTCCCGTTTCCATTACACGGAAGGAATAAGAAGTATTCTTTGTGTTCAGTAAGAAATAATGATTACTCTCGTGAATCATTGCACCGCTCCTTTATTAATCTTGCAATCTCTTCTACTTTTTCTTCAGTTAAAATATATTTCCGGTTAAATACAATGGTTGCAATGATAATTCCAATAATCGGAATCACCGTCATAGTCATACGCAATCCGATGATGGAAGATGTTGCTGCCTCCACCATTTCTGCCGTATTACTGGTATCGTCACTCAATTGAAAAACGGATAAACAAACCGAAGCAACCAATGCAGATACACCACTTGCCAATTTAACTACGAAGGTCTGCATGGATATGATAACACTCTCATCACGTCTGTTATTCTTTAATTCACCATAATCTACCGTATTTGCCAAAAATACTGTTAATAAAACAGTCAGCACACCGTTTGCCGCAAAGATAAAGAATCCCGGGATGAATAACAGGAATACATTACTCATATTGGTAAATGCCAATACTAAAAGCACTACGTACCCAAGAATCGCCATAAATAAACCTGTGTAAAATACGGAAATGGCACTCATCATCTTACGGAGCAGCGGGAATAACAACATCATGGAGAAAATCTGCATTGCACCGCCAAATATATTAAATAGGGTGTAACTATTATACCATGCTTCTCCGCCGAAATCATATTTAAAGAAGTAAATTACCAGGTTTGATGTAATATAAATGGAACTGTTAATTAATACAATAGCAATAACAATCGCCATAGTCTGATCATTCTGAACCAATGCACGGAACATCTGACCAATGGATGGAGAATCCACATCCACCGTTGATTTTTCCTTAATATTAATACAAGTAAACAAGGTACAGATTACAAAGACCACCGCTATAATAAGTGAAAACCACTGAAAGCCCACTCTTTCATCACCATTACCAAGCATCTGGACACACTGCACTGTTATTACGATTATAATTGCCGATCCCATTCCTGCGCATGTTCTTCCTAAGGTGGCAAGACTTTCTCTTTCCTTTCCACCTTCCGTAAATGCCGGAATCATAGACCAGAAAGGAATATCCATCATCGTATAAGTAACACTCCAAAGCACATAGATTACGGATGCGTATACAATAAGTCCCGTTCCTGAAAGGGATGGAGGCGCCGCAAACAATGCGTAAAGAATAACCGCATTGATCACTGTTCCGATTAATAACCACGGACGGAATTTACCCCATCTTGTCTTTGTCTTAGCAACCACAACTCCCATAATCGGGTCGTTAAATGCATCAAATACTCTGGTTGCCAATAAAATGATACCCATTACAAGAGCACTCACTCCCAAAATATCCTGATAATAGTAGAGAACAAAACTTGCAGAAAGCATGTAAACCATATCCTTGCCAACTGCTCCTAATCCATAGGAAAGCTTTTCTTTTCCTGTTAATTTCATTATAATACCCCATCTTTCTATTGTATTTTTCAAGATTCTGTCTTTTTATTAATTTTAAATTGAATATCTATGCAACTATTCCGTCATTTTCACATCAAAGGAAATACTCATTTCCCCACTCTGATTGTTACTTACATACAACGTTCCCGTTCCTGCTGCTCCCACAGTCTTAACATAGGTTCCGCCCATTCCTCCCTGTACGGAAAGCATCTTAGGACCAATGATTTCAATAGCCCCTTCTGCCCGTAATGTCACCGGTCCGTTATAGAACGGAAGTACATTCCCATGCTCATCCGTCATTTGGATTCGGACAGCTGCCACATCATAGGTATGACTTTCTGCAAGTTCGGTATGGTCTGCGTTTAGTGTCATGTGAACACTGTGCATCGGTTCTTTGATTAATGTCTTTACTACTTTTCCGTCCTTAATGGCTTCAAACCGGTATACCGTAGAGGTTCCGCCCCAGTCTCCAATATATCTGGTAAACAAATCCACTGCCGTATCAAACTTCATATGATTTATGGTCAGAAGCTTGATTATCTTCGGATACAATGCTTTTGGAATATCACTCATTCCATATTTTGCTACGGCATGCAATATTTTCTTAATATCCTCTGCCTGCTTCTTCGGATAGTGCTCTACCGTTTCCAAAACATCGCCTATGTAATCATCAATCAAAATCGGACCATGTGCCAGATTCGGGAAAATACTTTCTTCCTTTTTGTATTCCTTAATCAGACGGTCATTCTTATACATCTTTACACTATCTGCATTGGTAAAAATATAGGTATCTCCCCGGTTTGTGGCCGGATGCTCCCCAATATCCATGGTGGAACTAATTTCTAAAACCGGTTCATCGTCCTTTTGCATGGCATAAATGCAAGCCGCCATCTTCGGATTCCGGAACATATCCATCACTCCGTGGTAGCATACTCTATCACCGCTGCCGAAATCCTTATGGGTATTGTAATCAAACATACACCATCCAAAGCTTCCTGCTACCTCCGGTTCTCCCGCCACAGCATTCAATACCGTAGCATGGCGGATAGCGTGCTCCCTCCTATGTTCTTCCCAATCAAAGGCCTTGGTCGGATACATATGTCCGTTATATTCGGTAATCAGATATCCTTTTTCCACATCGGAAGTAACATCGCCCTTCTTCTCACAGCCTCTGTTTTTTCCGTTATGTACAAAGTCATTATAGGTATATACATCTTCTAACAAATTGCTCTTCTTAATGGCACGGATTCCTCCCGTCTGTCTGGATGGGTCTAAGGAGTGTGCCATTTTATTGGTGCGTAAATAGAATTCGTCATCGTCCACGGACTCGTTAATCCGCACTCCCCAAAGGATAATGGAGGTATGATTCCGATACTGCTCTACCATATCCTTTACATTTTCTACTGCCTGCTTCTTCCATTCTTCATTCCCGATATGCTGCCATCCCGGAAGCTCCGTAACAACCAAAAGCCCCACTTCATCACATCTATCCAGGAAATAATGGGATTGCGGATAATGGGAAGTACGTACTGCATTTACCCCCAATTCCTCTTTTAATATGTCCGCATCCATTACCTGCATGGATTTTGGCATTGCATACCCCACATACGGATAGGACTGATGGCGGTTTAACCCACGTATCAAAACCTTTTTATCATTCAAATAGAATCCGTCTTTTGCAAATACAGCCTTGCGGAATCCGGTGATTACAGTTTTCTCATCCACAACCACTCCACCGGATATCAGTTCTGTTTTTATCTCATACAGAACCGGTGATTCTGTGTCCCATAATTCTACATCTACCGGATGGGAATATAGTTTCATCTTAGTTCCGCCTGCAATGGCAGACTCATTTAAGAACCGGTAGGTATCTTCTCCTCTTTTACGGATATACTGACGGATGCAACCATGCTCCACTTCTGTATTCCATGAAATTACGGATGTTGACACAATCTTTTTCTTAGTGACATCCTTGACTTCACTATGGATAAATACATCTGACAGATATGTCGGATGTAAAATATCCAGATACACATCCCGATAAATACCTCCATAGGTCATATAATCCACCACAAAACCAAATGGAGGAATATTCAGATTCTCCCTACTGTCCACACGGATTACCAATTCATTATCCGTTCCATAGCGGACCTTGCCCGTTATATCAATGGTAAAAGCAGTGTAGCCGCAATGATGTGCCCCAATTTTTGTTCCGTTCAGATAAACCGTACTGTCATGGGCTGCTCCGTCTATGGTAAGCAACAGGACTTTTCCCCTCCACTCTTCCGGAATGGTAAGAACTCTTTTATAACCGCTTTCCATCTGGTAGATATGTTCATCGAAATAGTGAAACGGGGTTTCGATACAACTGTGAGGAAGTACTACCTTTTGCATATCCTCCGTATAGTTCCCATTTGTCAATAATTCCTCCCTAAACTGAGTTGTAAAATACCAATCCCGATTCAAATATTCCCTACTTCTCATCTCTATTACCTCCTGACGCACATGTCATTCCATCCACTAAAATATCGACCACTTCAGTCAGTGCTTCCTGGTACGTTAAACCGCTACGAACCAGAATATCTCTTTGGAAAAATTGTTCTAAGGACGCCTCCATCATTACCTTTACAATAGGAATGGAAACCTGTCGTATCACACCCTCTCGCATTCCCTGCTCAATCAGTGCAATGGTTTTTTCCCAACCATTCTCAAGACGTTGTTCTACTTTTGCATATATTTTGGGAAACTTGTCTTTTAATACATAAAGCTGTCTGATATCCACATCCTTATAGCCATCCGGCATAACGCCAAGTACTGCACGTATTTTTTCCACGGTAGACAATTCCGGATTATCCAACACCATCTGCTCTGCCTCTTTCACCGAGTCAAACATGTAATCCACAGAAGCGAAAAACAATTCTTCTTTATCGTTAAATACGGTATAAATGGTTTTCTTACTAATGCTCATCTCACGGGCAATATCATCCATTGTGAACTTGAGCCCTTTCTGGTTAAAGACCATTAATGTATTTTGCAATATACTCTCTCGTAAATCCATCCTTATACTCCATTTCTTATCTCGGTTTCCTATTTTTACATAGAATAGTCTTACTCTTGGAAACCTAGAAACTATTTTTAGTTTTTTAGTTTCCTTAATCATAACACCTCTGCACGCTCTTCTCAATTCACATTTCAACTAAAAATAAATTTCCTTTTTTGTCTCTTTTTACTAAAATTCTTCCGACAAGAAATTTCCTGTCAAATAAAAAAGCAGTCTCAGGTCCCTACCTGAAACTGCTCTCTTCTCCATATTCCCTTTCATTATGTACTTACTGATTTATCCTATCAATTAATATGCTATCTTTCGGATCCCCGGAATCTTCGCCCAAACAAATTTCACAATGAAATACGGAACCAACGTAGCAATAACTGTCACTACCGCTACATTATAATAACCGATTATATCTATGATAATATGCATTACCATCTGGTGCATCGCCATAATCGCCAGTGAAAATTTACCAAGTTCAGAAAGAAAGGCACTTACCTTCCCTTCCGGTATTAATTTCACGATATTAGCTAAAATAACAAATATACCAACCGGAAGTATCATATCCAATACGGGATTCTTGTAGGTATGGGACCATAATTCTATCCCATACTCTTCCCATGCGGGAACAAGCTTAAGGGAATGCGAAACAACAAAAGTTACTACACAAATAACAGAACCTGCCAAAACTTTTTTATCAAACAAATACTTTTTAAAATACTTGCCCACAGCCAAATAAACCACTCCGATTATGGCTACATCCCACAACCAAAAGGTTGCCTGTTTTTCCGGTGTCATATGTATACTCTGATAATGGGAAAGTATCCACATGCAAATGTAAACAATCGCTCTCATCCATACTTTAGGTAAGAGTTCAATCACGTAAAAGAATACATAAATAAAGAAAGAACAGGTTAAAAACCATAATGCGCCACAATAAAAGGCGTTCAAATCCTGACCTCCCTTAAGAAACCATCCCAGCGGCTTTTTAAAGAAATACCATTTCGCTGTTTTTAACCCCGTCCGTAACAACTGTGGTCCCGCTATCAGGAATAAATAAAAAAAGTACGGTCCTAAAACCCGTTTTGCCTTACCCCAAATATTTTGTGTAAGGGTACGTTTCCCCGGATTAGCCAGATATCCGCTAATCATAAAAAACGCCGGCATATGAAACAGAAAAATATAGCTTGCCGGCGTCGTAAGCACCGCATATGGCGGTGGAAGAATGTGTCCTAATACTACCAGGATAATCAAAATCCCTTTCGTATTATCAATCCATCTTTCTCTCATTTTTGCCCTCCAAAAAAATTCATTATAAAACCCAAAATCCATTCTATAACTTGTATTTTTTTGTGGCAATTTTTATTATTGTAATATTTTTATAGATTCGTAATTTTCCTCTGTATAGGTATTACGGACAATATCTTTAATGAATTTATCTTTATGGGAAGCCGAAATCATGCTTCCTGTTTCCAATGCCAGGTCAATGGTTCCGTCTGCTTTTTCCATGATACCGTTAAAACGTACTACGATTTCCGCATCGCAGCTTACTCCATCTGCCTGTGTCAGTGTTACACCATATACAATCTTAATATCATTCATATATTCTCCGGCCGCTGCTCTTGCGTGTTCCTTAGCCGAATTAAAATATGCGGAAATTACATATGGATTACGCCATTCAAAGGTAGTCTTCTTTCCAACCCACATCGGCATACAACCGGCTTCGCTGAAAATACGGAGTCCATAACCGCCTATGCTTGGATCTACAAAGGTTGCGGTTCCGGCTTCGATTAACTCCTGTAACATCTCTTCCGTAATCCTGTCCGCATCCATGATATAGGTATCCACATTTTCAATCGGATAGGATTTACAATATCCATCCGTACCTTTTTCCACATAATATTGATAATCAATGGCATCCTGCTCATCAAATACCGCTTCTACTACAATGACATCACCCTTTTGATATAATTCCTTTTCATCGCGGATGACAAAATCCATTGTCTTAATATACGGATGTTCACTCTTATTTACCACAGTAGCAGTTAACGCCGGGGAAGTACCCTCTAAGACCAGCTCCACATCCGCAAAAAGGTCTTCTAAGCTGATGGTTTCTGCCTGCGGTAAATTCTCTACCGTAAATGTGGTCTTAGCATCCGAAATGCGCACATCCAATTCTTCTGCCAACTCTTTGTCATAGGAATAAATAATTTCTACTTCCTCTCCGTTTGACAAATCCTCTTCTTTGGAAAAATCAATCTCCACAGTTTCTAAAACCTGCTTCAGTTCTGCCTCTTCCTCTGTCAGTTCACTGCTGTCAATCTCAGCCTTCACATATCCCTTGCTGTCATACCCAACCAGTGAAATCTTGGTTACGGCTGCCAGACTATAAATTGTACTATTCATAAAATAGCCGATTCCCAAACCAATTCCGGCAAGACAAACAACAATGAATGCTCCAATCTTTAATCGCAATTCCGTCTTACGGCTGATGAGCCGGTTACGTCTTCTCTTCTTTACCTGCATCTTAATCTCAAACTCCTATATTATCGATATCCTCATTTCTTTTTCTAAAAAACCGGCAAAATGCCATACATTCCCAAGTATAACAATTTTATCCCCAGAAAGCAAAAGAAAAGTATGAATTCCGCAAAAAATTCATACTTTCTCCATATTTTCCTATAAAACCGACATTATTCCTGTTTTTCTTAAAAAACCGTCTCTTTTATTTTCATAGTCAAATCAATAATACAGTCTTCCGGCTCCGGTACATTGCCGGATGTGAGATACTCAAATAAAATATTCAAGGATTTTGCTCCCTGCTTAAACGGCTGTTGACCAATGGTTGCAGAAATTACTCCTTCTTTTAATAAGGAAAGAATTGTAGGCAACTCATCAAAGGTTACCACTTTAACGCTCTTACGGGACTCGATTACCGCCTTACATCCTCCGGTTACACCTGCTGCCGTAAAAAACAGCGCGCTAATTTTTGGATACTTTTCTAAAATCTTTTTGGTTAACGCATAACTTTCAAATTCGTCGTCATGATTCTCTGCAATCTCTGCAATCTGAATGTTTGGATAATCCTTATCCAATACTTCCCGGAATCCCCGGATTCGTTCACTGTGACAAAGGACATTGGAAGAACCGGTAATAATAGCAAGCTCCGTATTTTCCTTCATCATAAGACCAAAAATACCGGCTGCCATTCTTCCGCCCTGAAAATAATCCGTTCCCACATAAGCAAGACGCTTACTTCCCTCGATATCCGTATTCACGGTAATAACCGGAATCTGCATATCGGTAATCTCATCAATCTTCTCCCGAATCTTCTCGTGATTATACGGTGCCAGAATCAATCCGTGGATTTCTTCTTCTATGAATTCATCCATAGCCTGTAGCTGTGCTGTTACGTCAAATTCTACACGTTTGGTAATGGTACTGATTCCATAATCTTCAAGCTCAGAGGCTTTGGCCGTTACCCCTTCCATAACCTCATCAAAGAACGGATTGTTCTCACTGAATAAGATAACGCCTATCTTATATTTCTTCTTACGTGCTGCTAGTGCAAGCCCTGCTTTATTCGGTTTGTAATCCAGTGCTCTAACAATCTCCATAATCCGTGCCGCCGTTTCGGCATTTACTTCCCCACGATTGTTAAGCACTCTGTCAACGGTTCCCCTGGAAACCCCTGCCAGTTCCGCAATCTCTTTTATTGTAGCCATAAGTAACCCTCACTTAGATTAACCTTACATGAAAATACGGACCGTGTCAATAACCGTGCACGTGCACATTTTGCACAAAAATAACCCCTCCTTTTCTACATGCTAAACAATTGCATTTTCACGTATTGGCTCGTATAATTTAGATATATCGTGCACGTGCACGTGTTTTTGTATATTAAAAGGAGGGTTTGCTATGTTTTATATTGGTGTAGACCTTGGTACTTCTGCTGTTAAGCTCTTACTTATGGAAGGCAACGGTAAGATTTCCAAGATCGTATCAAAGGAATATCCTTTATACTTCCCACATCCGGGCTGGTCAGAACAAAAGCCTGAGGATTGGTTTACACAGACCATGGAAGGACTGAAGGAATTGTTAAGTGAATGTGACAAATCACAGGTTGCGGGCATCAGCTTCGGCGGACAGATGCACGGACTTGTTATTTTGGATAAGGATGATAATGTTATCCGTCCTGCTCTTTTATGGAACGACGGACGTACCTTTGAAGAATGCGATTACCTCAATAATGTAATCGGCAAGGACAAATTATCCGAATACACAGCTAATATTTCCTTTACGGGATTTACTGCTCCAAAGATTCTCTGGATTAAGAACAAAGAACCTGAGAACTTTGCAAAAATCGAAAAAATTATGCTTCCTAAGGATTACATCGCATACAAATTATCAGGCGTACATTGCACCGATGTATCCGATGCATCCGGAATGCTTACCTTTGATGTTAAGAACCGTTGCTGGTCTAAGGAAATGATGGACATCTGCGGTATCAAAGAAAGCCAGCTTGCAAAGGTATACGAATCTTACGAAGAAGTGGGTACTGTTTTACCTGCAATCGCAGAAGAATTAGGTATCCCAACCACATGTAAGGTTGTGGCAGGTGCCGGCGACAATGCGGCGGCTGCAGTTGGTACCGGTACTGTAGGTGACGGTATGTGTAACATTTCCCTTGGAACAAGCGGAACCATTTTCATCTCTTCCGACAAATTCGGTGTTGATGAAAACAACGCTCTCCATTCCTTTGCCCATGCAGACGGACATTATCACTTAATGGGTTGTATGTTAAGTGCAGCTTCCTGCAACAAATGGTGGATGGATGAAATTATCGGCACTACTGATTATGCTGCTGAACAGAAAGCAATCGAGAAGTTAGGTGAGAACCATGTTTACTTCCTTCCTTATTTAATGGGTGAACGTTCTCCTCACAACAATCCTAACGCAAGAGGTACTTTCATCGGTATGACAATGGATACCAGCAGAGCAGACATGACACAGGCTGTTTTAGAAGGTGTTGCATTTGCACTCCGTGATTCCTTCGAAGTTGCTAAGTCCTTAGGTATCAAGATTGAACGTACCAAGATTTGCGGTGGCGGTGCTAAGAGTCCACTCTGGAAAAAGATTATTGCCAACGTACTCAACGTTAAGGTTGACGTTATCGAAAGCGAAGAAGGTCCTGGATACGGCGGAGCAATGCTTGCTGCTGTAGCATGCGGCGAATACGCTTCCGTAGAAGAAGCTGCTGCTAAGTTGGTAAAAGTAATTGATACTGTTGAGCCTACAGCAGAACTCGTTGAAAAATATGAAGCCCGCTACCAGCAGTTCAAAGAAATCTACCCGGCATGCAAGCCATTGTATGACATTATTACAAAATAGAAAGGATGAAAATTATGGAAATCAAAAAAGTTACTGATGCCGCATTTAAGAAATACGGTAAAGTTGTTCAGGGAATCGACTTTGGACCATTGGTAGAAGCTCTTGCAGCTACTCCGCTTCCTGAAGGTGTTGATTACCTTCCATCCGTTGCTGAATTAGAAGCAACTCCTACTTTCGCTCAGTTACAGACCAAATCCTTTGGTGAACTTCCAACTCAGATTGGTTACTGCAACGGTCATAACTATAAGTTGAACGCTTTAGAATATCACCGTTCAAGCGAAATCAATGTTGGCGGAACAGATGCTATTTTATTAG
This sequence comes from Lachnospiraceae bacterium, assembly GCA_045531685.1. Taxonomy (GTDB): domain Bacteria; phylum Bacillota; class Clostridia; order Lachnospirales; family Lachnospiraceae; genus RGIG8767. Next base: position 18,425 of record JAZSEL010000080.1, read on the forward strand.
TAGGTCTCCAGAGCGACATTACAGAAGATTTTACATATGATACTTCTTTAGTAGAAGCATTCTTCCTTCCAAAGGGAACTGCTGTTGAGCTTTATGCTACCACTCTTCATTACGCTCCATGCAGCGCAAGCGAAGACGGATTTAAGGTAGGTATTGTACTTCCTAAGGATACCAATCTTCCATTGGATAGTGACCACGATGTATGGGAAGACAAACTCATCACAGCTAAGAACAAATGGCTCATCGGTCATAAAGACGGTGGCTTGGATGCAGGAGCACACATCGGATTAATCGGTGAAAATATCTGCATTAAGTAATCCGTTTTGCAAAAAAGCAGTATTACTTTCTTAATTATAGTGTCAATTTACCCCGGTGACTTCTGTTGCCGGGGTCAGAAAGAAAATAAAACTCACAAAATTAATTTTTAGGAGGACAAAAATTATGAACAACATTCCAAAAGTAAAAGTTGGTATCGTGGCAGTAAGCCGTGACTGTTTCCCTGAATCTTTATCAGTGAACAGAAGAAAAGCCCTGGTAGAAGCTTATCAGGCAAAATATGATGCAGAAGACATCTATGAATGTCCTGTATGTATCGTTGAAAGCGAAATCCATATGGTTCAGGCTTTAGAAGATATCAAAGCAGCCGGCTGTAACGCATTAGCTGTATATCTTGGTAACTTCGGACCTGAAATTTCTGAAACATTACTTGCAAAACACTTTGACGGACCTAAGATGTTCTTCGCAGCTGCTGAAGAAGATATTGCAACTCTTTCAAGCAACCGTGGTGATGCATACTGTGGTATGTTAAATGCAAGCTATAACTTGGCTCTTCGTAATGTAAAAGCTTATATTCCGGAATCTCCTGTTGGAACAGCTGCTGAATGTGCAGATATGATTAAGGAATTCTTACCAATCGCAAGAGCTATCATCGGTCTTTCAGACTTAAAGATCATCAGCTTTGGTCCTAGACCACTTAACTTCCTTGCTTGTAATGCTCCTATTAAGCAGCTTTACAACCTTGGCGTAGAAATCGAAGAAAACTCAGAACTCGACTTATTCGAAGCATTCAATAAACATGCTGACGATCCTCGTATTCCTGAAGTTGTTGCTGATATGGAAGCAGAACTTGGCGCAGGTAACAAGAAACCTGAAATTCTTCCTAAATTAGCTCAGTACGAACTTACATTACTTGACTGGGTAGAAGCTCACAAGGGTTACAGAAAGAACGTTTGTATCGCCGGAAAATGCTGGCCTGCATTCCAGACAATGTTTGGATTCGTTCCTTGCTACGTTAACAGCCGTTTAGCTACACGTGGTATTCCGGTATCTTGTGAAGTAGATATCTACGGTGCATTAAGCGAATACATCGGAACATGTGTATCTGAAGATGTTGTTACATTACTTGACATCAACAATACTGTTCCAAACGACCTCTATGAATTAGATATTAAGGGCAAATTCCCATACACAGACGCTGAAATCTTCATGGGATTCCACTGCGGTAACACAAGTTCTAAGAAACTTGCATTCTGCTAAATGAAGTACCAGTTAATCATGGCTAGAAGCCTTCCTGAAGAAGTTACTCAGGGTACTCTTGAAGGAGATATCGTTCCTGGTGACATCACATTCTTCCGTCTCCAGTCTACAGCAGACTGCAAGCTTCGTGCTTACGTTGCTAACGGTGAAGTTCTTCCGGTTGCTACACGCTCATTCGGTGCTATTGGTATCTTCGCTATCCCTGAAATGAGAAGATTCTACCGTCATGTATTAATCGAAGGCAACTATCCTCACCATGGTGCTGTTGCATTTGGTCACTACGGAAAAGCTCTTTACGAAGTATTCAAATACTTAGGCGTAGAAGTAAGCGAAATCGGATACAACCAGCCGGCAGGCGTTCGTTATCCAACAGAAAATCCATTTGCATAATCCATTGATAAAGCTTTGGCCCGCACTTAGTGCGGGCCATCTTTAATATTTCCTTTTTTTACATTTTCTTCAATCAGCTTATTGGAATACTCTCCTATTTCTTTGGAACCCAAGCCGGTAATGGAATGTCTCTTCAACACCTGGTCCTTAAAGACCCCATGTTCTCTCCAATCACTGCCTCCATTTGAATTATTTAACAGCAATGGTTGGAAATTATCCATGGCACGGGCAAATTGTGCTTCAGCACTTTCATTTGCTTCAAACTCTTCGAACAGCGCTTTTAATTCTTCTTCCTGTTCCGTAGGTAAAAGACCGAAAATTCTCTTTGCCGCCTTTTCTTCCCGCTCTTTCTGAGTTGTTGCACCGGTGGTGTCATAAGCGTAAGTATCCCCTGCGTCAATTTCCACCACGTCATGAATCAATGCCATCATCATAGCTTTTCCTACATCGATTTCTCTGTTTGCATACTCTTTAAGCAGATAAATCATAATAGCCATATGCCATGCATGCTCTGCATCGTTCTCTCTTCTTCCGTGACCACTCAGATGAGTCTGACGTAAAATATTCTTTTCTTTATCTATTTCCAAAATAAAATCCAATTGCTTTTTAAAACGTTCGTTGTCCATATATTATATCTCCGTCAGTTCCTTTTCATAAGGTAAAATATCCGCCAACATTTGCTTTTCTCTTAATATGGCTTCAATTTCATCCAATATTTCTTCCTTCTGTGCAGCAATGGTGTGAAAATGATAACCGGAAGTAATATTGGAAATCGGCTTTGATTTTCCACTTGTCAGCTGTTCCATAAAAATCTGTATATCACGTCGATTTCTGATATTTAAGGGAACCGTCACTTTTCCATATACTCTGTGATTCACAATTGTATCCAGAACAAATCCCCCAAAATCAACGATGGTTGTTAATTCCTCTTCTGTCTGCTGTGGTGTATGCAGTGTTTTAATCACACGAATCACATATTCCGGAGTTCTCAAAATATACCCCCGGGTAGTTGACTCAATATCGTATCCTTCCACACGAAGCAGCGTAATATCCTGTACTATAATCTGTCTGCTAACTCCATTTTCTTTTCCCAGCTTAGTACCTGAAACCGGAACATCAGACTGTTTTAACGTAGCAATAATATTTTTCCTGCGTCGTGAACCATTTACTGCTTTTTCCAAGTCCATTCTCCCCTTTCCTATATTTGCCAACTAAGTCACGCATCCTATTCCATTACTCGTAAATGCTTCAGACTGATGTCCAAAATAGGGGCTGAATGCGTCAACGCGCCACTGGATACATAATCCACTCCGATTTGTGTGATTTTCTGAATATTCTCTTTGGTTACATTTCCGGAGCATTCTGTTTTTGCACGACCATCAATTAATTTTACGGCTTCTTCCATTTCCTGTGGAGTCATATTGTCCAACATAATAATATCTGCCCCTGCTTCTACTGCTTCCTTTACCATATCTAAATTTTCAGTTTCCACCTCAATCTTACGTACAAATGGTGCATATGCTTTTGCTGCTTCTATTGCCTGCTTAACCCCACCTGCCGCATCAATGTGATTATCTTTTAAAAGAACACCATCGGATAAATTGTAACGGTGATTGGAACCACCACCTACTTTAACAGCATATTTTTCAAAAATACGCATGCATGGTGTTGTTTTTCTGGTATCCAGTAATACTGTCCGGGTTCCTTCCAATAATTTGGCTACTTTATTTGTATATGTAGCAATGCCGCTCATTCTCTGCAGATAATTAAGTGCTGTCCGTTCTCCGGAAAGCAATACACGGATATCTCCTTGTATTGTAGCAAGATGCTGTCCGTTCTTAACCTCATCCCCGTCTTTTACATCAAAAATAACCTTCGTATCCCCGTCTAACAGGGTAAAAACACGTTCAAACACAGGAAGACCTGCAATAATTCCATCTTCCTTACAAATAAGCTGAACCTCACCTTTTTTATACTGTGGCATTACCGAATTGGTAGTTACATCCTCACTATTAATATCCTCTTCCAGTGCAAGACGGATAAATTTATCTGCTGCAAGTAACATTGTAATCTCGTTCATATTCTTCAATCTCCTTCTATTCTTCGTTTATTTTTTCAGCTGCACGCCGGGCAAATACCAGACTTTCTAACAAACTGTTGCTGGCAAGTCTGTTCTTCCCATGGACTCCGTTGCAGCTGGTCTCACCCACTGCATACAAATGTTCCATAGTTGTATTGGAATCCAAATCCACATATATTCCGCCCATAAAGTAATGCTGTGCCGGTACTACGGGAATATTCTCTTTTGTTATATCATAACCGGCTTGCAGACAAGTTTTATATATATTCGGGAAATGGTCAAATATAACCTCCGTAGGAATATTTTCAAAAGAAAGCCATACATGTTTGCTTCCTTCTTTTTCCATTTCCTTATAAATTTCTGAGGTTACTACGTCTCTAGGCAGTAATTCGTCTACAAAACGTTCTCCATTCTTATTTAGTAAAATGGCACCCTCGCCTCTGACGGATTCTGATATTAAAAAGCTTCTTCCTTCTCTTTCCTCATAAAGAGTAGTAGGATGAATCTGTACATAATCCATATGCTCCAATTTGATTCCATGTTTTTTGACAATTGTAAGCGCATCCCCCGTCAGACTTGGATAATTAGTAGAGTGCTCATATAGGCCGCCAATTCCACCGGTTGCCAGAACCGTATCCGTAGCATGTATATGGTAAACCTTTCCGTCCGCCTTTGAACTTTCTGCCATAATACCACAACATTGTCCGTTTTCTACCAAAAGGTCCTTCATTGTTACATATTCCATAATGGTTACGTTCTTTAACTGTTGTACATGTTCCTGCAAGGTCTTAGTAATTTCTTTTCCCGTTATATCTTCATGGAAGCATATTCTTGGTTTGCTATGCGCACCTTCTTTTGTGTATTTCAGACTACCGTCTGAATTCGTTTCAAAATCCACACCCAAGGCCAAGAGCTTATCAATAACACTCCTGCTGGAACGAACCATTACTTCAACGCTCTCTTTGCGGTTTTCATAATGACCGGCTCTCATAGTGTCCTCAAAAAAGTCATCATAGTCATTTTCATCCCGCATCACACAGATTCCTCCCTGTGCAAGCATGGAATCACATTCCTCCATGGCTTTTTTGCATATCATCAGTATCTTTCTATCCTGTGACAAATGCAAAGCAGTATATAAACCACTTACGCCAACTCCGACGATTACCGTGTCATAATATAAATGTTCTGTCATATATTTCACCTTCTGTACTTACTTTGCAAGCTCCAGCATTCTATCCAATGTCTGTTTCGCCGCCGGACCATCTTCTGTTCCCACGCTTGCCTGATTCTCTTCTGTTTGTAAAACATGAAGAATTTTTTCAAGGGTAATTCGCTTCATATCCATACATACAGGTTTTGATTTTGGGAAATAGAACAAATTATCCGGATTTTGCTTCTCCAACTCGTATAAAACACCGATTTCCGTTCCGATAATCCACTCTTTCTTTTCATTTGCAGAAACATATTCAATAATTCCGGAGGTAGATCCCACATAATCTGCTAAGTCTACTACCTCTTTACAACACTCCGGATGTACCAATATCTCTGCATCAGGGTGTAACTGCTTTAATTCACGGATTTCTTCTGCAGAAATTTTTTCATGAATAGGACAGAATCCCTTTGCAAGCATAACATTCTTTTTCGGCACTTTAGCTGCAACATAACGGCCAAGATTCTTATCCGGAACAAAAAGTATATTTTTATTCGGAATATTTTTTACAATCTGTACTGCATTAGCAGATGTTACACTAACATCACACCATGACTTAATCTGCGCAGTGGAATTAATATAGCACACCACTGCCAAATCTTCGTATGTATCCCTGGCTTTATCAATCTCAGCTTTTAATACCATATGTGCCATTGGACAATCCGCTTCCTTATCCGGCATCAACACTTTTTTATTGGGATTAAGCAGGCAACCGCTCTCTCCCATAAAAGAAACTCCGCAGTATACAATAATGGGATTTTCCAGTTTGGCTGCAACCTTACTTAAATAAAAGGAATCTCCGATATAATCTGCTATTTCCTGTACTTCCGGTCTTACATAATAATGTGCCAGAATTACCGCCTGCTTTTCTTCCTTCAGTTTTCTTATTTCTTCCTGTATTGTCATATCTTCCTCTTTTCAACTTATTTATCTTCTCAATAATTTAGCAGTATAACACATGTTTTCACAGCTGACAAGACACTTGCATTTTAAATTCATTCCGATCAAATTTACCTTCATTCTGCAAACAAGGAAATCTACAACAACAAAATGCCCTCCCGTTTACTCCGGGAGGACATTTCATAAGGTTAACATTTCATAAGAAATAACTTGCGCCGTATGTATTCATTAATACTTCACAAAGCATTCTACACATTCGTGTAACTGTTTAATTACATCATCCATTTCTTCCACTGCTGCTGCAATGTCTGACATTTCAGTTTCCATATTGCAATTGTTCTGGGTAACCCCTTCTACCTGATTTGCACAGTTAGTAACGGCACCTTCAATCATATCGTTAGAATGAATTACGTGACCTACATTATCCTTTAACTCATCAATGGATGCCTTAAAGTTCTTCATCATGCCATCCACACGTTCTGCTGATTCAAAGTATTCGCGTCCTGTATTCTCCAATGTGTCATAGTCAGCCATAACACTGCTATTAACGAAATCTAAGAGGTTCGTTGCATTCTTAGCAAGTTCTTCTACGCTTTCAATAACCCTTACGCTGATTTCCTGAATATTATTAGCTGTTTCCTTGGAACGGTCTGCAAGTACTCTGATTTCTTCTGCTACAACCGCAAATCCCTTACCGGCTTCTCCGGCTCTTGCTGCTTCAATGGAAGCGTTTAACGCAAGAAGGTTCGTCGTACTGGCAATACCTAAGATATCGCCTGTTAATTCACCAATCTGATGAATCTGATTACTGTTTTCAATGGATTCTTTTACAGCATCGTCGATAGTCTGAAGGACTTCTGTTGCTTTACCCTTACTCTCTGTAGCTTTCGCTTCTGTCTCACGAGCTTTTTTACGAATCTGTGCTGCATAATTGCTTCCGTCTTCTGCACTGGCAAGCATCTCTGTTACAGCGCCCTCTACCTTAATACTGTCATCCTTAACTTCTGATACAGAAGCAAGAATCTGTTCTATTTCTCCGTTTACCTGCTGAATATTATCAGAATTATGTTTCTCACTGTCATTTACTTTATCTACGCTGGTACTGATTCTTTCCTGCTTGGCAACCAGATTTTTACTACTGTCCATAAGGGCAGCAATAATCTTCTGCATCTGCTCTACTAAATCATTCACAGCCATTGCAAGCTGTCCGATCTCATCCTTGGATTTAACCTGAATACGTTTTGTTAAATCACCCTGATTATCACGGATTCCCTGTACCAGCGAATCCACCTGCTTGGTCGCTTTCTTAATCGGACGACTAATCCAGATTTTGATAAAAATAAATACCAATACCGCTACGATAATAACAAGAATACTGGAGGAAGCAATAATAGTCGGAATCTGCGCTACATTCTTTTCCATTTCTGCCTGACTTGCCGCCATTTGTGCTGTAGTCAATTCCAGAATCTCATTCATGTATCCTTCTATTTTTTCATTAAACATAGGTAAATTGGATGTTGCGGAAACATTTGCCTGTACCTTGTTTTCCATACTGGTTTTCAATAAACTCGATACCGTTTTCTTATACTTCTCATACTCTGCATTAAGAGAATCAAATGCTGCTTTTCGCTCATCTCCCTCAGACAAGTATCCGGCAAATTCTGCCATGTTAGCATCCATATCCGCAATTTCTGCTTCAATCTCACCTGTCATCTTTTCCATTGTGGTAGCCATAGTGGTCATAACATGCGTTAACACCTGACCATTAATATAGGAATACTGTCTGGAAAGTTCTGCAATTTTTTCTTCCTGTGTTACCTGATTGCTGATAATGTCATCGCTGATTTCCACAACGGAATTCATATTGCTTACTAATAAGGTAATAGAAGCCACCGCCGAAAAAGCAAGTAATAATACCAAAAGCATAATTTTCAGTTCAATGCTTCCATGCATCTTACCAATTTTTTTCGTTTTTCCTTTGTTATCCTTTACTTGTTTTTCTTTTATTTTCTTTTCTTTTACTTTTTTCTCTTTTACTACTTTTGTTGCTTCTTTTTCGCCCTTCATCTTTAACATATTTGTCACCTCGTATGTAATCCAGGGCCCCTAGCCAAAGCCGGAGCCCCATTGATTAGATATTGCAGAAATTAATTCTTAGAAATTAATTTGCCACCACGTTTAGAAACAACATCGAAGATAACGGCTGCTAATAATACGAGACCTTTTACTACCTTCTGCATATTCTGGTCTACACCCATAAGGGACATACCTAAGTTGATAACACCCATAAGTACCGCACCAACGATAACGCCAGGTACTGTACCGGTTCCACCGTAAGCAGATGCTCCACCGATGAAACATGAACCGATTGCATCCATTTCATAGTTCTGACCATATGTAGGCTGGGCAGATGTCATACGTGCGATAGTAACCATACCTGCAAGTGCTGCTAAGAAGCCCATATTTAAGTATGCTAAGAAATAAACCTTGTTTGTATTGATACCGGAAAGCTTTGTAGCCTTTTCGTTACCACCTACTGCGTAGAAGTAACGGCCGGTTGTTGTGTTGGATGTAATATATCCATAAATTAATACTACAATCATTACCCAGATGAGTACTGTCGGGATACCTTTATGCTGAGCCAACTTGTAAGTAAATACAAGAATAACAGCTGCAATGAGGATTGTCTTAACAAGCATTCCTGCAAAGCCTTCTACTTCGTAACCCTTCTTTGTCTTGTCGATTCTGTTCTTAAACTGAAGTAACACATAAATTACAGTAGCAACGATACCTACTACGATACAAGTAATGTTAAGTGTTTCTCCGCCAAAGAAGTCAGTGATGTAACAGTTTGCACCACCACCGAATAAGTTAACAAATGCTTCCTGATCTTTGATAGATACTGTCATACCGTCAAGTACTACGTTACTTAAACCTCTGAATGCAAGCATTCCGGCAAGTGTTACAATGAACGGTGGGATACGTACATAAGCAATCCAGAATCCCTGGAATGCACCGATTGCTGTACCAACAAGAATCATAACTAAGATGGCAACATACATGTTAACACCCTTATTCATCATAAGTACGGCACCGATGGCACCTGTGAAACATACTACCGAACCTACGGAAAGGTCGATATTACCACCTGTCAAAATACAAAGTAACATACCTGTTGCCAGGATAAATACATATGCATTCTGTGAAATCAAACTACTGATATTCATTGGCATAAGAAGTGTTCCCTCTGTACGCCATGCAAAAAATGCGGTTACAATGACAAGTACCATAATCATTGTATATTTTTTAACTAAATCTAATGCTTTTGCTTCATTCATGACTATTCTCCTTTACTTACCGGCCTGTAAAATACGTGACATAATCAGTTCCTGAGTCGCTTCTTTGCCGTCCAACTCTCCTACCATCTTTCCTTCGTTCATAACATAAATTCTGTCACACATACCAAGGATTTCCGGCATTTCAGAAGAAATCATGATTACCGATTTGCCTTCTGCTACTAACTGATTAATAATACAGTAAATTTCATATTTTGCACCTACGTCGATACCACGGGTTGGCTCATCCAGAATCAATACATTAGGATCAGCAAACATCCATTTTGCAAGAAGAACCTTCTGCTGGTTACCACCACTTAAGTTACCAACATTCTGCTCTACTGTAGGACATTTGGTTCCCAATTTTTCTTTGTATTCTACTGCAACACCATACTCTTTATCTTTATCGATAATTCCACGGGTACTTACTGCATCCAAGTTGGCAAGGGTTGTATTAATCTTAATTGGATTGCTTAAGATTAAACCATTTCCTTTTCTGTCTTCTGTTACATAGGCAAGCTTATGGTCAATGGCATCCTGTACGCTGTTAAGCTGCACTTCCTTACCATCGATAAACAACTGTCCGCTGATATTTTCACCATAACTCTTACCAAACAAACTCATGGCAAGCTCCGTACGTCCGGCACCCATAAGTCCGGCAATACCAAGAACCTCACCCTTCTTAACATGAATGCTGACATCGTCAACAACCTTACGCTCGGAGTAAAGCGGATGGTATACATTCCAATTCTTAACTTCCATCATAACGTCGCCAAGCTTACTTTCACGCTTCGGGAAACGGTCTGAAAGTTCACGGCCTACCATTCCTTTAATAATCCGTGCTTCCGAAATATCATCCTTTGTCTTATCCAAAGTTTCAATGGTAGAACCATCACGGATAACCGTAATTTTATCTGCCACGTATGAAATTTCATTCAATTTGTGTGAAATAATGATGGAAGTCAGTCCATCCTTCTTAAACTGAAGCAAGAGTTCCAAAAGTGCTTTGGAATCATCTTCATTTAAGGAAGCTGTCGGCTCATCCAAAATTAATAATTTTGCATTTTTAGCAAGTGCTTTTGCAATTTCAACAAGCTGCTGCTTACCAACACCTATATCTTTAATCAGAGTTCTGTGCGATTCCTTAAGACCTACAGTCTTTAAGTACTTTGTTGCCAGTTCTCCTGTTTCATTCCAATTAATCTTTAACTTAGATCCTCTTTCGTTACCGAGGAACATGTTTTCACCTATCGTCATGTACGGTACTAACGCTAACTCCTGATGAATAATAACAATTCCCTTAGCTTCACTGTCTTTAATCTTATCAAACTGACAGATTTCACCATCATATATAATGTCACCTTCGTATGAACCGTAAGGATAAATTCCACTTAAAACATTCATCAGTGTAGATTTACCGGCACCATTTTCTCCTACAAGTGCATGGATTTCTCCCTCTTCCACCTGCAAATTTACATTATCCAATGCTTTAACGCCAGGGAATGTTTTGGTTATGTTTTTCATTTCCAGCAATATCTTAGCCAATTTTAAACCTCCCATTCTGCTCTGTCCACAATACCTAATCAAATACCTCTAATCAATAAACAACAAAATAAAATACTTTATATATAACCCTATGTTTTTTCAATAACACAGGCGGGATATGTCCCGCCTGTGAATGCCAGCTTAAACTATTAAGCTTAAACTACTTACTGTAACTGATCTGCTGTATAGTAACCAGAATCAATTAATAATTCTGTGTAGTTGTTGATATCAGCGAATACAGGCTCGCAAAGGAATGAAGGAATGATACCTGTTCCGTTGTCGTATGTTTCTGTATCATTGATAGGAGCTTCGCCGCCCTTCATGATAGCGTCAACCATTTCAACTACCTTAGAAGCGAGTGTACGTGTATCTTTGAAGATAGACATAGACTGTTTTCCATCAAGAATGTTCTTAACGCTTGCGATATCGCAGTCCTGACCTGTGATGATTGGATAATCGCCTGTGTAGTTAGCTTCAAGAGAGTTAGCAACACCTAAAGCTGTTGAGTCGTTTGAACACATACAAGCATGTAATGTTGTTCCGTCTGAGTAGTTAGCTGCGATGATAGCATCCATTCTTGCCTGAGCTGCATCTGTTGCCCAGTTAGCTGTAGCTACTTCTTCGAAAGCTGTCTGACCGGATTTAACAACTAATTTACCAGAGTCAATGTATGGCTGAAGAACGTCCATAGCACCGCCAAAGAAGAATCTAGCGTTGTTGTCACCAGGGTCACCTGTTGTTAATTCGATATTGAATGGGCCTTCTGCGTTGTCAAGATCTAACTGATCTTTGATGTACTGTCCCTGAATTGTACCTACCATGTAGTTATCGAATGTAGCGTAGTAAGAAACTGCGTCAGAGTTCATGATCAAACGGTCATAAGCGATAACAGGAATGCTGGCTTCTTTTGCCATTTCAAGAACTGTTCCTAATGAATCACCATCGATAGAAGCGATAACTAATAATGAACAACCGGAGTTGATCATGTTTTCAATCTGAGATACCTGAGTAGCGATATCATTTGCTGCGTACTGTAAATCTACTTCGTAACCAGCTTCTTCTAACTGAGCTTTCATGTTAGCGCCGTCCTGGTTCCATCTCTGTAAGTCTTTTGTAGGCATTGCTACACCAACTTTACCACCTGCTGCTTCTGCTGGAGCTGCTTCTTCTGCCGGAGCTGCTTCTTCTGCCGGAGCTGCTTCTTCTACTTTTGCTTCTTCTGCCGGAGCTGCTGCTTCTTCTTTAGCGCCGCATCCAACTAACATTGTTGCAACCATAGCTGTTGCAAGAATCATGGATAAGATTCTCTTTTTCATATCGTTTTTACCTCCCTAAGTTGATATGTAATTTGTTTACAAACAGAATATAACACAATTCCAATAGGAATAATTTACGACATTCTTCAAATTTTTATTATTTGAAAAGGAATAAAAAAGGGCATGCTAGCACATTTTTGTGCTATAACATGTCCTTTAAAGCAATCTTTTGCTATCTGTCTATTTCGGCATTTTCCCCGGAACATTCAGATATACATCTTCTTTTAAGTGAAATCCACTGTCAATAATAATGGCATCCATATTGGATTCTGTTACACTGATTGGTTGGATTCCCACATACGGTATGATATAAGTTCCATCATCAATGCTTAATACATCTTCTCCGTCCAATTCACCGTTCACAATTAACTCTACCGTACATTCTGCCGCCCGTTGAGCCAATTTTTCTACCGGCTTATACACAGTCATCAACTGGGTTCCTTCAACAATTCTTTGGCAGGCTTCCAAATCGGCATCCTGTCCTACGACCAGGATATCGCCTGCAAGACGTTTCTCTGCCAGTGCCCTTACAACCTGACTGGCAAGATTATCATTCCCGCACATAATGGCATCTGCCCTCATAACTACATTCATGTTTTCATATACATAAGTAGCAGCCAGCTCCGCTTCCCAATTATCTGCATGAAAGGATTCCAATATGGTAACATTGTTCTCTTCCATTACTTCTTTAAATGCAGTTTCCACGATGGGTACATTACTGTCTGTCGGAGAGCCGCCAAGCATCAATACATCTCCACCTCCGACCCCGTTCTTGACCAACGCCTCTCCCATCATACTTCCTACCATACTATTATCAAAGGAGATATACAAATCGGTATTGGCATTGGTAATCATTCTGTCGTATGCCACAACAATGATTCCCGCATCCATAGCCTTCTTTACCTGTTCCTGAAGTCCATAGGAATCTATGCAGATAACAACAATGGCATCCACGCCCTTTTCAATAAAATAGTCAATATGTTTCTTTTGTTCTTCAATATCCCCATTGGCATTCTGTACATTTACTTCGGCTCCCAGTTCTTTTGCCGTTGAAACAAACACATCGCGGTCCCGCTGCCATCTTTCAATAACAAAGGAGTCAAAACTCATACCAATCTGAATTTTGTCATCCTTTTCTACCGTTTTCTTTTCTTTTTTTCCATCCATGGAAAGAACCAGAATCCCTACCAGTAATACAACTGCAAGGAGAATGATCCAGATAAATTTCTTTTTCATGAGTTGCCTCGCTTCCTGTTCTTATCTTATCTGTTTTCTACTTCCTTATACTCGGTTGGTGTTACGCCCACATTCTTCTTAAAAGAACGGCTAAAATAATTAGGGTCGGAATACCCTACCATAATACAGATTTCTTTCATGGAATAATCGGTACTGCTTAACAATTCCTTTGCCTTTTCTATACGGATGTTCGTCAGATACTCAATAAAATTCTCTCCGGTTCCTTCCTTAAATATCTTACTGAAATAGTAAGGAGAAATATTTACATAATAGGATACTTCGTCCAGATTTAATGGCTTTGCATAATTCTGCTTTATGTATTCCTTAGCAATGTCTACCACATTACTGGAGGACTCCTCCCGTTTACTTAAAGCATTTCTGCTGGCAGCAGTTATCTTATCCGCAAACCAGTTTTTCATGGTTTCATAGTCTTCCAGGTTCATAATGGTTGTAAGATAATCATTCCGCGAATTGAATTGATACGTCATACCACCTTTTTCGTATGCCAAGTGCTCTGCCCAAAGAACAAATTCCAGACATTTTAACCGGATATCCATAATACTGTCTGAATGGGCAGAAGTCATCCAATCAAAGAATTTCTTTGCTACCACACCGGCTTCGTCCACATTGCCCTTTTCCACCTCTTCAAACAACTGCTTTTCTAAATCCACCGGATAGCTTTCTTCATAATCACAGCCAATCGGCAAATCATCTGCATGGGCTACGGTTCCTGTTGTAATCAGAAGAGAATTAATCGCTTCACTGTAAGCATCCGACATATTAGTAATATCTTTTACCCTGCTGATGCCGATACGGAAACTGATGGAATACTTTTTGCGCATTTCACGGACCAGTTCCCTGGCGCTTTCAATCAACCGGCTTCTCTCTGCATATTCCATAGCCGTGTTATTATACGGTACCAAAATGGCAATTTTGTTTGCCATAACCGCGCCTACAATACAATGGAATCTGTCTTTTAACTCAGACCGGATATCCTGATAATGCTGATGTACCTTTACATTACTTCCTACCGGATTGGTCATATGATTCCCTTCCTGGGAATCTCCGTAAACCAAGGTCATCATATAGGCGTAATTTTCCTGAATCCCAAGCATGTTCTTGTAGCTTTCAATATCTTCCGCAAAATGCTCCTGCAAAAGAATCTCATAGATTAATCCACTTTCCAAAACCGGAATAACTGTTTCCAGCTTTTCGCGGATCATAAGGTCATTACTTCTTTTTTCCCGTTCCCTGTCGACCATTACCATGGCTTTTTTCAAAGCTTCCAATAATTTGTTTTTTTCCATCGGCTTAGTAATATATTCCATTACTCCAAGCTTTATGGCTTCTTTTGCATAATCAAACTTATCATAGGCAGACATAACGATGAAAATCACATTGCTATTCGTCTTACGTATTTCTTTCATGGATTCAATTCCGTTAATGCCCGGCATCTGAATGTCCATAATCGCAATATCCGGTCGAAAGCTTTCTGCAAGTTCAATCACGCTTCTTCCCGTCTTAGCAAATTCAACTACACACTCACTACCAAACTCTTTCTCGATAATGAATTTAACGGAATCAATTACGATTCCTTCATCATCAGCAAGCATAATTCTGTACATATCAATCCTCTCAATCTATCTGATCGTATTCATCCTTTTCGATTTTTTCCGCGCTTCCCAGATAGAGAATGAATTCTGTTCCCATCCCTTCTCCTTCACTGAAAATATCAAGCACATGCTCATTTCCCGTAAACAAACGCATTCTGGCAATTACGTTGTCCATGGCTACCCCATTGGAGTCCCCGCTGGTATTCCGGGCACGATAGGTACCACTCATTATTTTTTCAATGGTATCCTTACTCATTCCCTTACCGTTATCTCCAATGCTAATGCAAACCATACCATCCATTTCATATACGGAAAGCCAGATTCGTCCTTCACCTGCCATCTCTCTGATTCCGTGGTTTACACAGTTCTCCACAATCGGCTGTAAAATCATACTCGGCATAGGAACATCCAACCATTCCTCTTCAATATTCTTCTCGTAATGGATGTCTCCCGAAAAACGCACATTCAATATGTATATATAGTCATCAATCAGACTTAGCTCTTCCCTTATGGTAACCGTCTCATCGCCCTTTTTTACATTGTATCTGAAAAAGCTGGCAACCTTCTGCACGTATTCATAGGTTCTGTCTGCACTCTCCATCATGGCAAGCTGTGCACCTGCGTTTAATGTATTAAATAAGAAGTGAGGGCTAATCTGCGCCTGAAGATATTTTAACTGGGCATCCTTTAAATGCGCCTCCATCATCAGTTCCTTTTCCTTTAACTGCTGCTCCACTTCCATACTTTCTTTAATCCGGGCAATGTATTGCCGGATGCTGACAACCATCTGATTAAAGGCATTGGTAACGACTCCTATTTCATCCTTGGAATCTGCCTCCTTTAATTCTACATCCAGATTTCCCTCTGCCACCTCATTGGCAAGATTGGACAGACGTTTTAATGGTTCAATCAAACCTCCGGTAAATCTGGTAATAATCATAACATTAATAATAATGACTACCGCAATTACCAACATACTCATATATTCAAATACACGGAACGCATTGGACAATTCATTATAGTTCTGGGAGTTGGTAATAAACTGTTCAATATTTAATCCGTAAATATAAGCATCAATATATTCATACAAATCCGTCGCCTTCTCATAACGGATTCTGTATTTTTCTACATTACGCCCTCTCTTGGCATCTATGGTCTGACTTGTCATGTCCAAATACTGTTCGGACATATTCTTAATGTTACGCTCCATGCGTTTGAACGTGATACCACTGATATCGTCTGTCAACTCTTGAATCATGGCACGGTAATCCTGTTCACTCCGGTAATAGTTTTCCAAGGACTCTGTTGTCTTACTGCTTAAATACTCCGTCATACTATCCTGAACCGCATTCAGATTCTCCGAAAGGGAGTTCAGGGTAAGGTTTTCCTGATATACTTTTTCCAATTCATTGGACATACTATTGATACCAAACAGCAATATCAAATTGGCAAACAGCACGAATATATTGGAAAGTATGTAAATACTACTGATTTTTGCCTGCAACGAAAGATTGCGGAATCTATTTTTCATCTTCTTCCACACCTCCCATATACTCAGACACATTGTCCTTGTCAATCAAAGAAATATCCACTGCAAAGTAATCACTGGTATTTCCAAATGCCCTATATTCCGTTAATGCATCCACACAATATCTTCCCATCTGCTCTACATCGACCGAAATGGTAGCATCAATAACGCTCCGGTAAATTCCCTTGAGGATGGTATCCGAATTGTAATAGCCCAATATACTTACTTCGCCAACCTTGTTATAATCCACCACTGCCTGATATACACAGGAAGTATTCAACTCATTCAAACAGATAATAATATCCGGCACATCTTCCTGCATAAATAAATCACGGATGGATTCCTCTACGGTAAAGGTATTGGAATCATCAATGGCTGCCATATACATATTAAAATGTATTTCTTCGTTGTCATTGCCCTGCATAACTGTTTCCTGAATACCGGACCATACAATATTCTGGCTGGTATCACCACTGTTAGCATCCACAAGTACCAATACATTCTGGGACGCTCTCTTACGTCCGGCAATCTTCAATACCTGCCTGCCATACTCACGTCCGATGTCGTAATTACTGATACCCACATAACTGCAACGTTTGCTCTGGGTATTATCCGTATACAGGGTAACCACCGGAATCCCTGCGTCTGTTGCCGTATTAATCGCCTCTGTCATTCGCAAACTCTCATCTGCTTCGATGATAATGCCATCCACGCCTGCATAGGTGGCAATCTTCATTAATTCCAGCTTGGAGTAATTCTGGGACAGGTTATCGCCCAAAAGGTCCACATAAATATCCTGTTCCAATCCCATCTCATAGGCACTTTCATAAATCCCACGCCAAAAATCAGACTTTCTGTCTTCCACTATCATTACATAGTACAAAGAATAGGTCTCTGCATTGCTGTCACTTTGAAATTGCTTTAAATATATCTGAAAAACAAGCAGTATCAAAATAACCGTAGTGGCTACGGCTATTAATGATGCCCACAATAATTTATTGAAAGAATAACTTCCTTTTTGATTTGTTTTTTCCATTTTTGTGACTCCGGGTTTGTCATTTGCTTTATCTCATTCATAATAGCATAATTTTTTTCATAAAAAAACCTCTGAGGATATGTTTCCTCAGAGGCTTAACATACTATGTATTAGAACGGAAGCTCTTTTCCTTCTTTCTGCCAATCCATGAATTCTGCTGTGGCAGCAAACATAACGTCTCCCGAAGAGTTGATTGCTGTTTCAAGGGAATCCTGTACCACACCAATGATGAATCCAACTGCAACTGCCTGCATAGCGATATCGTTGCTGATACCAAAGAGTGAACATGCAAGCGGAATTAATAATAAAGAACCACCTGCTACGCCGGATGCACCACATGCACCAAGTGTTGCAATAACAGCTAAAATAAATGCTGTAGGAATATCTACCGTAATACCCATGGTATTGGCTACTGTAAGAGCCATAACGGTAATTGTAATAGCAGCACCATCCATATTAATGGTTGCTCCTAAAGGAATGGATACGGAATAGAAATCCTTATCAAGTCCTAATTTTTCACAAAGATTCATATTAACCGGAATATTGGCTGCTGAACTTCTGGTGAAGAAGGCTGTCACACCACTTTCCTTAAAGCACTTAAATACCAACGGATATGGGTTGCGCTTTAAGCAGATTGCTACTACCAATGGGTCTACGATTAAAGCAACTGCTAACATACAGCCAACCAATAATGCCAACAACTTACCATATTCTGTGAAAATCTCAAGACCACTTGTAGATACATTAGTAAATACAAGACCTAAGATACCGAATGGCGCACAATTAATAATCCAACGTACTGCCTGTGATACCGCATCGGAAAAATCCTTAACAGCCTGCTTGGTTGCCTCTGTAGCAAGGCTCTTAAGAGCAAGACCGAAGATAATGGACCATGTTAAGATACCGATATAGTTACCATTCATAACTGCACTTACCGGATTCTGAACCATATTGGTAAGCAATGTTCCAAGTACTTCCCAGATACCTGTAGGAGCCGCATTGTCCACAGCATCTGTAAGCTGGATTGTAACAGGGAATGCAAAACATCCGAGAACTGCCACAAAGGCTGCAAGAGCAGTACTCAACATATAAAGAATAACCACACGGCTAAAACGCTTACCTACACCACCCTTTGCATTCGCAAGGGAACTCATTACCAAAATGAATACCAATACCGGTGCGATTGCCTTCAATGCACCTACAAATACATCTCCCAATACTGAAATAACAGTAAGGGTCGGTACAACCACACCTAACACTGCACCCAGAATAAGTCCGATTAAAATTCGAATGATTAAACTGAGTCCATTCCATTTTTTACATAGTTCTTTCATTTCTCCCTCTTTCCACGCTATTTCCCCATATCAACAGCGTATTTTTTTCGTACTTTTTCATTATAAAGTATTAACGTTATAAAGGGAAGTCAAAAAATAAAATATTTTTAAACTCCCCTTAGTATATAGATTTCTTATATCTTACTATTCATTTACAATATTTTGCAGCCAGACACCGCTTCTTACCATAAAGAAACCAATAATGGCTTTTACCCCTTCCATAAACTGTACCAGGAAGAACACCATGACAATAGAAAGGTTGGTGAAATTGGCAAGAATATATGCATATGGTATTACAAGCACCCACATATATACGCTGTCAAACAAGAAAGTAACTCCTGTTTTTCCTCCGGAACGAAGGGTAAAATACGTGCAGTGACAAAAAGCACAAATAGGCATAACTGCCGCCGAAATGGCAATAAACACTGTTGCCAGTTCCTTGATACTTTCCTCCGTCTTATAAATGGATGGAAAAAGTCCGCCTGTCAGAATCATAATAAGCGCAATTACACTGCAACAAGCCACACTGAAGAAAATCATCTTATTGTCTGCATCCTTGGCTTCTTCTATTTTACCGGCTCCTAACAGCTGACCCACTACAATAGAAATACAGCCCCCAAGCTGAATGTAAACCACATTAAACAAATTGGTAATCGTGGAAGAAATATTCTGTGCTGCCACTACTTCAAGACCACGGACAGCATAGCACTGTGCAATGACTGCCACGCCCGATGCCCAGAACATTTCATTTAACATAAGAGGTGTTCCTTTTTTCAAAATAGAAATAAATATATTCTTTGGAATCCGCAAACTCCGGTATGCCCCGACAATAAACTTATTTTTATCCTTATGTAAATGTGTCCATGCTACCACAATGAAGCATTCCACAAAACGGGCTATTACTGTCGCAATGGCTGCTCCCTTTACCCCAAGAGCCGGCATTCCCAGTAAACCGAAAATCAAAATCACGTCCAGAATCAAATTGGTGAATACAGCTGCCACACCGGCTATCATAGGTACAAAAGTCTGTCCGCATTCCCTTACGGAACTAATGTAAGTCTGTGCCAGAGCAAAAGGAACAAGCCCAATTACCATAATGGCAAGGTATTCCAAACCATACTGAAGAGCAAGAGTGATATCCCCCACACTTCCGCTGTCATTCAGATACAGGGAAATTAGACTGTCACCCGCAAACACAAACAGGCACATGGCTAGTCCTGTAATCAGTGCACTGGAATATACCTTAAAACGGTACGCATATTTCTGACCCTCGTAATCGCCTTTTCCGTAAAACTGGGTTCCGAAAATCCCAGCGCCGGAAACAGCTCCGAAAATACAAATATTAAATACAAACATCAGCTGGTTAACAATTGCAACTCCCGACATCTGCTCCGTTCCAATCTGTCCCACCATAATATTATCCAAAAAGCTTACAAAACTGGTAATGGCATTCTGAATAATCATTGGAACTGCCAGACGCAGCACATATTCATAAAAATCCCTGTCCCCGATAAATTTTTTCTTAAATGTTCTCCACATAATTGCACTCCGTTTTCTCTTTTGAAGCTTTATTATACACCATTATAATGGGTTTTCAAATTGGTTTGTGCCGGATTATCTATTAATTCTCCTTCATACGTAAATCGGGAACCATGACAGGGACAATCCCAACTGTTTTCCTGCTACCTGTACCCATATCCGCCGAGGTGGAAAGGTGTCTGCCTTATTTTTGCTTCCATATTGATTTCACTGTGTAAATCCCCTGTTTCTTTTTCTGTTATTATTGCCATTTGCAAAAAAATCATGTATGATACTTATTAGGACATATGTACTAACAAACGGGAATTTATATTTACATAAGGGAGGATTCACATGGCAGCATCAAGAGATACTTTAGATGATTTAAGGAAAGCATTTGACCGCGTGCAAAAAAAGGAAGATGAAATCGCCGCTGAAAACGAACAAAAACTGTTAAAACAAGTTACACTACATGTATGTTCCTTAAAAGGAGTATCTCCAATTCAAGGATACAAACCGGAAGATATTGCCTCATTTTTAAGCAAATCTTCTTCCGAGATTCAAAAAGAATTGGGTGGCGAATGGTTAAATATGGACCCTGCCAAATTTGAAAATCTTGTTTACGGACTTTATAAAAAAGTTCAGAAATCCGACAAATTGACAACTTGGTAAAGCTTGTGCTTACCAAGCGTATGATATATTAATCCCTCAAAAAAGAATGCCTAAAAAATCATTTTAGGCATTCTTTTTTATTTGTATTTTTTATTCATTTTTGCCAATACTAATACAGAAATCATAGAATGATACTACTCTGGAGGTTAACTATGAAAACATTTAATATTGTTGCACTTACCGTTGTTATCATCGGTGCCGTAAATTGGGGGCTGATTGGCCTTTTCAACTTTAATCTGGTAGCATTCCTTTTCGGAGATATGACTTTATTATCACGAATCGTGTACTCCCTGGTTGGGTTGTGCGGATTATATCTTGTAACTTTTTACGGATTGTTAAGCGACAGAGAGACTGCATAAGCAGTCTCTTTACATATGCGTCCAATAAATAAGCAAAAATAAACCCATAGGAACGCAAGCATTCCCATGGGCTATATTTTTACTTATTTGCTCGGCTTATTGCTTTCGCGATTATTCGATGATTGTAGCAACACGACTGTTAATATCACGAATTGTATTGTTTTAAATATTTCTAGTGATGATTCATTTTATATAATGGTACATTTTGTGATTATTATATCTATTTCAAAAGTTTTTCAAGTCCAAAATAAGCCCATGGGCTTTTTACCTCCAATTCAAATGAAAGGATCGATAAAAATGAAATTGATACACGCAGAATATAATCCGATGCACAACAGCATCGACATTAACCACTATAACGGCTACATCCTCCGGATTGACTGCAATCAGGCTGAATCCGGGATACGGACCACACCTAATTCACAGCGGTGCCTGAATGCTCTGGCAATTGACAATCCGCTGGAATATGCAAGACTTGCTTTGGATGGCGAGATGCAGGCGTGGGTGGATGCGGAGGATAGTTTGGAGCCTTTTTAATCTCCGTATCCATATAATTATAAACGGATGGCTCATTCGAGCCATCCACTTCTTTAAATATTCATAACACATTTTATAATGCCGTCATTTTATAAACCAAATCACCAATCAAATAATTTCTATGATAGATACAGTCACACGCCGATATATCAAATAGTGCTAAATTAAATGCCGTTCTA